>NZ_RZQY01000032.1:0-20389 GCF_003998575.1 Mesorhizobium sp. M7A.F.Ca.CA.001.10.2.1
TACCACAATGGCTCGATCTGGCCGCACGACACCGCCATATGCGGTGCCGGCCTGGCGCATTATGGCGAGCGTGAAAGCGTGGTTCGCCTGATGAGCGGCACATTCGAATCCGCGGTCCATTTCAACATGCGGCTGCCCGAACTGTTCTGCGGGTTTACACGCGCGCCGGGCGAAGCACCCATCGCCTATCCCGTCGCTTGCCTGCCGCAAGCGTGGTCGGCGGGATCCGCCTTCATGCTGATGCAGGCCTGCCTTGGCCTGGAGATCGACGGCTGGGATGGCGAAATCCGCGTCACCCGCCCGAGACTGCCGATCGGCATCGACACGCTGACACTGCGGCACCTGGGCGTCGGCGACCGGGTCGTCGATCTCACCTTCCAGCGCGTCGGTGACCGGGTCGTCGCTTTCCTTGCCGACCGCCATGAAGGGCTGGTGCCGCTCATCGTAAGGACATGATCCGAACAAAATTGGCGGAACCGATCCGAGCTTTGTGCGTTGCAAAAATACAGGTCCGAACGCTGACCACGTGGTCGGCGGACCGTTTCAAATGGAAAACACGAACAAACGGTCGCCGACGGCCGGGGTGAGTTGACATTCAATGACAAACTACGGTGCGGACCTGCTCTGGGTTCTGATCTTCGCGAGCCTCGGTTTTTCCGCTCTTGCCGTTTTCCTCTCCATATCGCGGCACCGTCGCCGTCATCCACCCGCGGTCGCACATACGGCAGGCGAAGATGTGGCCGCGGAAGCCGCGCGCAAGGTGATACGGGAGTTCGAAAAGAATGGCCAATCGGCCGATGCCGCGCTGGTGACCTGGTCGCCCGAAACATTGCGCAAGATCCTGGCCGACGATCTGCCCGATGCGCAGGTCATCGTGGTGTCCAATCGCGAACCGTACATCCACAATGTGAAGGGCGACGGCGTCGAGTTGCTCGTCCCGGCCAGCGGACTGGTGTCGGCGCTCGAGCCCATTACCCGCGCCTGTGCCGGCACCTGGATCGCCTATGGCGGCGGAACGGCGGACCGCCTCACCGTCGACGACCACGATCGTGTGCAGGTGCCGCCTGGCAACCCGTCCTACACGTTGCGCCGGGTCTGGCTGACGGAGGAAGAGCATCAGGGCTATTATCTCGGTTTCGCCAATGAGGGCCTTTGGCCACTTTGCCATATCGCCTTCACCCGGCCGATTTTTCGCGCCTCCGACTGGGCTGCCTATGAAGCCGTCAACCGGAAGTTTGCCGATACGGTGGTTGCCGAGGCCCGCAACGAGCGGCCGATCGTGCTGGTCCAGGACTACCATTTCGCGCTGCTGCCGCGCATGATCCGCGAGCGCCTGCCGGAGGCGATCGTCATCACTTTCTGGCACATCCCGTGGCCGAATTCGGAAGTGTACAGCATCTGTCCTTGGCGCGAACGCATCCTCGAGGGGCTGCTCGGCAGTTCGATCATCGGCTTCCACACCCAGTTCCACGCCAACAATTTCACCGAAAGCGTCGATCGCTTCCTGGAAAGCCGCATCGAGCGGGCCGATGCGGCCATCTCCTACGGCGGACGGACCACATTGGTGCACGCCTATCCCATCTCGATAGAATGGCCGGCGGACCTGCTGGCGAAACTTCCCGATGTCGACGATTGCCGCGCTCGCATGCGCGAGAGGTTCGGTCTCAAAGCGGATGTGAAGCTGGCCGTCGGGGTCGAGCGCCTCGATTACACCAAGGGCATTCTTGATCGGTTTCACGCTTTGAACGAATTGTTCAAGCGACAGCCTGAATGGATCGGAAAACTTGTCTTCCTGCAGGTCGCGGCACCCAGCCGCGGCACGCTGCCGGCCTACAAATTGCTCCATGACGAGTGCCACCGTTATGCCGAAGAGCTCAACCGGCGTTATGGCAGCGAGGGCTACAGGCCGGTGATCATGGTGGCCGAACATCACTCGCAGGAACAGGTTTACGAGATCTATCGGGCCGCCGACATATGCATGGTCACCAGCCTGCATGACGGCATGAACCTCGTCGCAAAGGAATTCGTCGCCGCGCGCGACGACGAGCAGGGTGTTTTGATGCTCAGCACATTCGCCGGCGCCTCGCGCGAATTGCTGGAGGCGCTGATCGTCAACCCTTACGATGCCGCCATGATGAGCGGAGCGCTGTTGCAGGCATTGACCATGGCGCCCGAAGAACAGCGCGAGCGCATGCGACCCATGCGCGAGACGATCCGCAACAACAACGTCTATCGCTGGGCCGGCAGCATGCTTCTGGATGCGGCGCGTTTGCGTAAGCGCGGAGACCTCGATCGGGTAACCGGTGCCGCCGGCGACCCGCCGCCCAGCGTCGACAATGTCGTCTCCATCTTTGAGCGCAGACGGATGGCGATGTCATGAGCGATACGCTGCAGAAGATGATCGGCGAGACCCTGCAAAAGCCGCAGGCCGTCATGGAGAAACCGCAGCCTGTGCTGGCCGGCGAATGGGCATTGTTCCTCGACATCGACGGCACGTTGCTGGAACATGCCGAGCACCCGGACGCAGTCTCGGTCAGCGACGAGCTTCGCTCCTTGCTGCAAGGCCTGGACCGCAAGCTGAACGGGGCATTGGCGTTCATCACGGGCCGGTCCGTTGCGGCCGTCGACCATCTGTTTCAGCCTTTGAAACTGCGAGCCGCCGGGCTCTATGGCCTGGAACATCGGCTCCTGCCGGACGACGACGTCGAAATCGCGGACGAGCCGGCGGATATCGCAGCCCTTGCCGACGAGATCGAGGCCGAGCTCGGTCGTGGGGCGTATATCGAGCGCAAGGGACGGGTGCTGGCCATCCACACGCGCGCCGCCCCGCATCTGCTTCCGCGCGCGACGCAGCTTGTCGAGCAGGCGCTGGCCGGTTTGCCAAAGGGCTACCGGGTGGTTGCCGGCAACGCCGGCGTGGAATTGCTGCCGCTGGAGGCGGCCAAGGGTGCCGCGATTCGGCGTTTCATGGAGATTGCGCCATTCGCAGGTCGCCGCCCGGTCTTCCTGGGCGACGACACGTCGGACGAAAACGGCTTCGAAACGATCAATGATGCCGGCGGCATATCGATACGGGTCAAACCACCGGCGCAAACCACCGCGCAGTACGGGCTGGCCGGCGTTGCCGAGACGCTGGCCTGGCTGAGAGGTCAACTCTAGGTGCAGCCGACGCAACCGTGATCGCGCCTCCTGGAAAGGACAAGGAAAGGAACGGTTTCGATGGGACGCTTTGCACAATTGGTTCGAGAGATCACCCCGAACTGGCTTCACGCTCGCTCCTCCCGCCATGAGATCGCCGACGTTTCACCGTCCGACGCGGACTACAGCTGGCAAGAGGCGATCGACAACAAGATGTATGGGGCGGATACATCTGACTATTCCCATGTGCCGGAAAAGCCTGTTTCGGCAAAACCGGCAGGCGACAGGCCCGCGGACGAGAACGACCGCGTTCCAAAGAAGGCCAATTAAGGTCCCGTCGGAGCCCGATAGTCGCTGTTCCTATGCCGCAAATCTCAGGCCGCCATCGCAGGTCAGCACCTGGCCGGTCATGAAGCCGCTGGAGACGAGGAAGGCGATTGCGTCGGCCACGTCTTCGGCCCGACCGACGCGGCCGACCGGGGTCTTGCCGGCATAGTCGGCAAAGATCGTTTGCCTCTGCTCTTCGGCCAGAAAATCCCACCAGGGCGTGTCGATGACGCCCGGCGCCACGACATTGACGCGCAGCGGCTTCAGTTCCAGGGCCAGGATCGGCACCACAGTCAACAGCATGCCGTTGATGGCGGCGATACCGGCGACACCGGGCGTCGCGAGCTGCGCCGACACCGCCGAGATGAAGGTGACCGATCCGGCCTTGTTGAGTGTCGGCAAGGCGGCCTGCAGGCAGGACAGCTGCGGGCGGACCTTTTCCTCCACGCCGCTGCCGATGTCGCTCAGGTCAAGCGCCGGGAAGGGGCCGAGGCCCTTGCCGCCGCTGGCCGCCAGCACCAGATGGTCGAAAGGACCGAGGCTCTCGAAGAACTGGCGGACCGCATCCGGCTTCGCGGCGTCGAAAGCAGCCTTCCCGGCAGCGCTGCCAAGGCTTTTCCAAGCGCTCTTCAGTTTGTCCTCGTTGCGCCCGGTGATGGTCACCTTCATGCCCGGGCCAAGCAGTTTTCGCGCCGTCGCCAGGCCGATGCCGGACGAGCCGCCGATGATGACGGTGTGTTCGATTGTCTTGGTCATGAATGGTCTTCCTTCGATGTGGGGGAGGCCGTGCCGATGAGATCAAGGCTCAAGGCTCGCAGACGTTGCCTTGCCTTGGCGTCATAGGCCTGGGTATCGGCGCGGGATTCCCGCAGGCCGTCGAAATAGAGGCCGCTTTTCCCGTCGAGCGCGGGTGAGGCGGCGAGGTTGAGGATGGCCTCGGCGCCGGTCTCGACCGAGCTCCACGGCGTCACGCCTGCTTGCCGGACCATGGTGGTGTTCATATAGCTCGCCGGATGCAGCGCGTTGACGGTGACGCCGGTGCCTTTCAGCTGCTCCGCAAGGTCGACGGTGAACAGGATCTGCGCCAGCTTGCTCTGGCAATAGGCACGCACGCCGTCATAGGAGCGGGTCAGCATGACATCGCTGAAATCGATCGCCTGCTGCCCCGCAGAGGCGACATTGACGATGCGGGCCGGCGCACTCGCCTTCAGCAACGACAGAAGCTCCGATGTCAGCAGGAAACCGGCGAGGTAGTTGACCGCGAAGCGCAGTTCGTAGCCGTCGGCGCTGACCTGACGTTTGGCGCCTTGGCCTGCCGTGCCGATGCCGGCATTGTTGATGAGGATATCGAGCCGATCCGTGCGGGCGCGCACGGCTTCGGCAAGCCGGCGCACTTCGGCCAGAGAAGAGAGGTCGGCGACCAGAAGCTCCGCCCTGCCGCCGGTCGCTTCGATCCCGGTGACAACAGCCTTGCCGCGCGTCGCATCGCGGCCATGCACCAGCACACGGGCGCCCGCGGCGCCGAGCCGTTGCGCGACGACCCGGCCGACGCCATCGGTAGAGCCGGTGATGAGGATCGTCTTGTCTTTGAGTTCCATGTTCAGAGCCTCCGTTCTGTTGCTCTGAACCGAAGATGGGACAGTTGGCGCGGGCCAAACAGTTCAAACTTTATCCTGGTATCAATACTGCTATAATACCCGCATGGAGTCCCAACCCCACGCTGCCCCCACACATTCGGCTGAAGACAGCCGCCGGCGCGAACTCGGCGCCTTCCTGCGCTCGCGCCGCGAAAGGCTGACGCCCTCGGCCACCGGCATCGCCACCGGTCTCAGGCGGCGTACGCCGGGCTTGCGCCGCGAGGAGGTGGCGATGATCGCCGGTGTCGGCACCACCTGGTACACATGGCTGGAGCAGGGGCGGGAGGTCAGGCCCTCGGTCGAGGTGCTGACGGCACTTGCCGAAGCACTGCGCCTCGACGCCGCCGAAAAACAGCATCTGTTCATCCTCGCCGACCGCCAGCAGCCGGAGCGCCGTGCCGTGGCGCCGGAAAAAGTCGACGGCCCCTTGCTGCACATGCTGCAGAGCCTGGTGCTGCAGCCGGCCTATGTTGTCGGGCGGCGCTGGGATGTGCTGGCCTGGAACCCGGCTGCCGTCGCGGTGTTCGGCGACTATGGCTTGCTGGAGGGGGACGCCCGCAACATCGTCCACATGGTGTTCACCAGCCCGCACCACCGGCGCCTCCTGGTCGACTGGGAGCAACTGGCGCGCACCGTGCTGGCCTCCTTCCGGGCCGCGAGTGCGCGTTATGTCGGCGATCCGGATTTCGAGCGGCTGATCGAGTTGATGACGCGTTCGAGCCCCGAATTTCGCGCTTGGTGGCCGCAGCGCGACGTCGCGCACCGGTTGTCGGGGGTGAAGCATGTCCGGCACCCGAGCGCGGGCGCCATGATCTTCGAGCATATGAGCCTGTCGATCGGCGATGGCTCCGACATGAAGCTGATCGTCTATACGCCGCTTGCCGAGCAGAACTCGGTCGCCAAGCTGCAGACATTGCTGGACGCCCTGCCGGCCGAGCGGCGCAGCGCGTAACCCTCCACTTCGTCATCCCAGGGCGGAGCAGCCGCGAAGCGGCGTCGAGGAGACCCTGGGATCCATTCCGTGACATTGGTCGAAGGGTACAGCGGAGCAGAATTTGTACCGTTGCGGCGCGTTGAAGTCGCGGCATGGATTCTAGGGTCTGCGCCGCGTCGCTTCGCTCCTTGCTTCGCCCTAGAATGACGAAATCAATGTGCGCTTCGGCCAATCCCCACCGTCTGGGATAGCCCGACGACTGCCAAGTTGACCCAAGACGTGATCTCGCTGCTACCCCTTCGGCTTGAGGCCATCGAGGAACAATTGTTCGAGAAACCTTGCCGCATCCTCGAAGCGGCCGTCGCCGCCGCGGTTCGGCCCGAGGACGGCGCGGACTTGGACGTCGAAATCGGCATAATGCTGCGTCGTCGCCCAGATCGAGAAGATCAGGTGCCACGGATCGGTCTTGGCGATCTTGCCGGCGCGCATCCAGCCCTTGATGACGGTCGCCTTCTCGTCGACCAGCGTCTTCAACTCTCCGGCCAGCAGCGGCATGATGCGCGGCGCGCCTTGCAGGATCTCGTTGGCGAATAGCCGGCTCTCGCGCGGAAAGTCGCGTGCCATTTCCAGCTTGCGTCTGATGTAGCTGCGCAATTCGGTCAAGGGGTCGCCGATGTCATCGAGTTCACGCAGCGGCGCCAGCCAGGTGTCGAGCAGGCGCTGCATCAGCGTCTCGTGGATGTCTTCCTTGCGGCGGAAATAATAGAGCAGGTTCGGCTTCGACATGCCGGCGGCTTCGGCGATCTGGTCAATGGTCGAGCCACGAAAACCGTTGGTCGAGAAAACCTCGAGCGCCGCCTCCAGGATGAGTTCGCGCTTTTCCTGCTGGATGCGGGTGCGACGAGGAGCGTCCGTGGTCACCGTTGCCAGCCCTCGCGTTGAGGGTCATCTGGACCAATTCTCTGGACCAGTTTTTCCCTAGCCTGTGGAACGCACTTCAGGTGCCGCATTTCCGCTAGTAATCCCTTGACCGCCGACAGGGCGGTGCTAACGTTTGTCCAATCGGTCAAAAATTTGCGTAGCATGAAAACGCGGCAAAGACCAAGCGTTGGGCGCACCGAAACAGATTACAAGGGGAAGTCCTGGTCATGTCCAACCGGCTGAAAGTCACGCCGAACGATCTCAGCGCATTCTGGATGCCGTTCACGGCAAACCGGCAGTTCAAGCAGGCGCCGCGCATGATGGTGTCCGCCAAGGACATGCATTACACGACCAGCGACGGCCGCAAGGTTCTCGACGGCACCGCCGGCCTGTGGTGCGTCAATGCCGGCCACTGCCGTCCCAAGATCACCGAGGCGATCCAGCAGCAGGCCGCCGAGCTCGACTATGCGCCCGCCTTCCAGATGGGCCACCCGATCGTGTTCGAACTGGCCAACCGCCTGGTCGACCTCGCGCCCAAGGGCATGGACCATGTCTTCTTCACCAATTCCGGCTCGGAATCGGTCGAGACCGCGCTCAAGATGGCCATCGCCTATCATCGTGTGAAGGGCGAGGGCTCGCGCACCCGGCTGATCGGTCGCGAGCGCGGCTATCACGGCGTCAATTTCGGCGGCATCTCGGTCGGCGGCATCGTCACCAACCGCAAGATGTTCGGCACGCTGCTCGGCGGCGTCGACCATATGCCGCACACGCATCTGCCCGAGAAGAACGCCTTCACCAAGGGCGTGCCGGAGTATGGCGCGGAACTCGCCAACGAACTGGAGCGCATCGTCGCTCTGCACGACGCTTCCACCATCGCCGCCGTCATCGTCGAGCCGGTCGCCGGCTCCACCGGCGTCATCCTGCCGCCGAAGGGTTATCTCGAGAGGCTGCGCGAAATCTGCACCAAGCATGGCATCCTGTTGATCTTCGACGAGGTCATCACCGGTTTCGGCCGTCTCGGCACGCCGTTCGCCGCCGACTATTTCGGTGTCACGCCAGACATCATGACCACCGCCAAGGGCGTTTCCAACGGCGTCATCCCGATGGGCGCGGTGTTCGTGAAGAAGGAGATCCACGACGCCTTCATGACCGGCCCTGAGCACATGATCGAGTTCTTCCACGGCTACACCTATTCGGGCAACCCGATCGCCTGCGCGGCCGCACTCGGCACGCTCGACACCTACAAGGAAGAGGGCCTGCTGACCCGCGGCGAGGAGCTGGCGCCGTACTGGGAAGACGCGCTGCATTCGCTGAAAGGCGAGCCGAACGTCATCGATATCAGGAACATCGGCCTGATCGGCGCGATCGAGCTGGCGCCGATCGCCGGCCAGCCGACCAAGCGGGCCTTCTCGGCCTTCGTCAAGGCGTTCGAGCGCGGCGCGCTGATCCGCACCACCGGCGACATCATCGCGCTGTCGCCGCCGCTGATCATCACCAAGGGCCAGATCAACGAATTGATCGACCATGTCAGAGAAGTCTTGCGAGCCATAGATTGACGAACTGGACGCGGATATCCCTCCCCCTCGAGGGGAGGGTGGCCGCGAAGCGGTCGGGTGGGGTCGGTGCGACTGGGTGCCGACCTGATCTTTTGCTGCGTGGCCGCGTCTGATGCCCCGTACCCGCGTGAGCTTCGAAATGCGCCAGAAGGCGCGCGCGCTTCGAGTTCACGCGACCAAGGGCGAATCCCTCCTGTGGTATGAACTGCGGGAGTTGAAATCGGGAGGCATCAAGTTTCGCCGTCAGTGCCCGATTGGGCCTTATATCGTTGACTTCGTTTGCTTGGCGGTGAAGCTGATCGTTGAGGTCGACGGTGATCTGCACGAACACGAGAAGGGTAAACGGCACGATGCTGTTCGTGATGCCTATCTGCGCTCTCTCGGGTTTCACGTCTTCCGTGTTGACGAGCCCGATGTCATAAACAGCGCGTGGCATGTCGCGAGATGGTCAAGGGGAAGGTTGAGCATATGTCAGCCGACCCCACCCGACCGCTTCGCGGCCACCCTCCCCTCGAGGGGGAGGGGGACGCCGTCGCCCCGCAATCGATGAGGTTTTAGAGCATGGCCGCACCCGGCGAGAATCTGCGAATCAATTCAGACCGTTTGTGGGATTCCATCATGGAGATGGCGAAGATTGGCCCCGGCATTGCCGGCGGTAACAATCGCCAGACCGTGACCGACGAAGACGGCGAAGGGCGGCATCTGTTCAAGCGCTGGTGCGATGCGGCCGGGCTCGAAATGGGCGTCGATGAAATGGGCACGATGTTTGCCCGCCGCGAAGGCACCGATCCCAGCCTGCCGCCGGTCTATGTCGGCAGCCATCTCGATACGCAGCCGACCGGCGGCAAGTACGACGGCGTGCTCGGCGTGCTGGGCGGGCTTGAAGTGGTGCGCTCGCTCAACGATCTCGGGATCAAGACCAGACATCCGATCGTCGTCACCAACTGGACGAACGAGGAGGGCTCGCGCTTTGCGCCGGCGATGATGGCGTCCGGCGTGTTCGCCGGCGTGCTCGACCAGGCCGATGTGTACGGGCATGTCGACAAGCAGGGCAAGAAATTCGGTGAGGAGCTCGAGCGCATCGGCTGGAAAGGCAGCGAGAAGGTCGGCGATCGCAAGATCCACGCCTTCTTCGAACTGCATATCGAACAGGGTCCGATCCTCGAGGACGAAGATATCGACATCGGCGTCGTCACTCATGGCCAGGGCCTGAAGTGGCTCCAGGTGACGCTGACCGGCAAGGAAGCCCACACCGGCTCGACCCCGATGCCCAAGCGCCGCAATGCCGGGCTCGGCATGGCCCGGGTGATCGAACTGGTGCATGAGATCGCCATGGACTACCAGCCGGACGCCGTCGGCGCGGTCGGCCACATGGAGGTCTATCCTAACTCGCGCAACATCATCGCCGGGCGCACCGTCTTCACCGTCGACATCCGCTCCCCGGAAAAGGAAGTGCTGGACGCCATGGACGGCCGCATCCGCGAAGGCATCGACACGATCTGCGATGCGCTCGACATCCGCTACGAGATCGAGCAGGTCGGCGCTTTCGATCCGGTCACCTTCGACGCGGGTTGCGTCAAGGTGATCCGCGATGCCGCCGAACGTCTCGGCTATTCCCACCGCAACATCGTCTCCGGCGCCGGCCATGACGCCTGCTGGATCAACCGCTTCGCGCCCACCGCCATGGTGATGTGCCCCTGCGTCGACGGCTTGAGCCACAACGAGGCCGAGGAGATCACCAAGGAATGGGCTTCGGCAGGTGCCGATGTTTTGTTCCATGCGGTGGTGGAGACGGCTGTCATCATGGAGTGAGCTTAGAATCTACCTCCAAACGACGCTCGCAAAGAAGCGCGAAGAGAACAAGGGAACAGCTAATGACCAAAGTTATCCGAAACGGCACCATCGTCACCGCCGACCGCACCTGGAAGGCCGATGTGCTGATGCAGCACGGCAAGATCGTCGCCATTGGCTCGGACCTGCATGGCGACCACGAGTTCGACGCCACCGGTTGCTACATCATGCCGGGCGGCATCGACCCGCATACCCATCTCGAAATGCCGTTCATGGGCACCTATTCGGCCGATGATTTCGAATCCGGCACCCGCGCCGCGCTCTCCGGCGGCACCACCATGGTGGTCGATTTCTGCCTGCCGGCGCCGCAGCAGTCGCTGCTCGAAGCCTTGCAGATGTGGGACAACAAGACCTCGAAAGCGTCCTGCGACTACTCCTTCCACATGGCGATCACCTGGTGGGGCAAGCAGGTGTTCGACGAGATGGCCACTGTCGTCGACAAGGGCATCACCTCGTTCAAGCATTTCATGGCCTACAAGGGCGCGCTGATGGTCGATGACGACGAGATGTATGCGTCGTTCCAGCGCTGCGCCGATCTCGGCGCGCTGCCGCTGGTGCATGCCGAGAATGGCGATGTCGTTGCCGCCCTGTCGCAGAAGCTGCTGGCTGCCGGCAACAACGGCCCCGAGGGCCACGCCTATTCACGGCCACCCGAAGTGGAAGGCGAGGCGACCAACCGCGCCATCATGATCGCCGACATGGCCGGCGTGCCGCTCTATGTCGTGCATGTCTCCTGCGAGCAGAGCCACGAGGCGATCCGCCGCGCGAGGCAGAAGGGCATGCGGGTGTTCGGAGAACCGCTGATCCAGCACCTGACCCTGGACGAGAGCGAGTATTTCGATAAGGACTGGGATCATGCGGCGCGCCGCGTGATGAGCCCGCCCTTCCGCAACAAATTACACCAGGATTCGCTGTGGGCGGGCCTGCAGGCGGGCTCGCTGCAGGTGGTGGCGACCGATCATTGCGCTTTCAGCACCAAGCAGAAGCGCAACGGCGTCGGCGATTTCACCAAGATTCCGAACGGCACCGGCGGGCTTGAAGACCGCATGCCGGTGCTCTGGACCACCGGCGTCAACACCGGCCGGCTGACGATGAACGAGTTCGTCGCGGTGACCTCGACCAACATCGCCAAGATCCTCAACATGTATCCGAAGAAGGGCGCCATCGTAGAGGGCGCCGACGCCGACATCGTCGTCTGGGATCCCCAGCGCAAGAAGAAGATCACCTCGAAGAAGCAGCAGTCTGTCATCGACTACAACGTGTTCGAAGGGTTCGAGGTGACCGGTCTGCCGCGGTTCGTGTTCTCGCGTGGCGAACTGTCGATCCAGGAGGCCGAGGTCAAGGCCAAGCCCGGTCATGGCGAGTTCGTTGGCCGCGAGCCGAATGCGGCGGTCAACCGGGCGCTGTCGACGTGGAAGGAAATCTCCGCGCCGCGCAAGGTGGAACGCACCGGCATCCCGGCGACCGGGGTTTGAGCTTGCGCGGCTCGAAGAACGCCAAGAAACGGATGATTGCCGACAAACACGGCGCCGCCTTTGGGGATGTGTCGCAGTGCCGATAATTGCCGAACTCGGCGCCGCCCCTCATCCGCCTGCCGGCACCTTCTCCCCGTATACTGACGGGGAGAAGGGAGATGAACGCAACCTCGCCGCCCTTTTTTGTAACGTCGGAGATTGGCGAAATCCTCCGCGAAATCGTCCTTCTCCCCGTCACTATACGGGGAGAAGTGCCCGGCAGGGCGATGAGGGGCAGCGCAAACCTCGGGCAATTGACCGGTGGGATCCTAGCCCGTCGATACCGGCTTCAGGCGACCAGTGCATCCAGTTCCGGCAGCAGGACGACGCTTTCCTGTTCGTTGGGATCGGTGCGGGCAATGACGGCCGAAGACGGGGCGCTGCTCAGATTGGCCGGCAGATGCGGCACGCCGGCCGGAATGTAGAAGAGGTCGCCGGCCTTGACCACGATATGATGCTCGAGCCGGTCGCCGTACCAGGTGTGGACTTCGCCGGAGAGCACGTAGATCGCCGTCTCGTGGCTCTCATGCATATGCGCCTTGGCGCGTGCGCCGGGCGGCATGGTGAGCATGTGCATGCAGATGCCGGAGGCGCCGACGGTCTCGGCGGCGATGCCGGCGAAATAGGTCAATCCCTGCTTGCCTTCATAAGTGCTTTCAGGGCGGATAAGATGACAGGTGGGTTTGGGCGACATCGGGGAAACTCCGGGCGTCGATCGAGTGGGACAAGGTCAGTGGGACAGGGCCAAATGGGACAGGATAAGTGGAAAACAACATCGCGATAAAAGCAATCGGATTCCAGCCGCCGCAGGGACGGAAACAGGCAGGCGGCAGCCGATGACGGGGACTTCGCCAGCCGTCGTCGCGGCAAGCAAACTCGGACTGACCTTCCAGACCAATGACGGGCCGGTGCAGGCGCTGTCAAACGTCGATCTCACCATCGGCAAGGGGGAGTTCGTCTCCTTCATCGGCCCTTCGGGCTGCGGCAAGACCACGTTGCTGCGCGTCATCGCCGATCTGGAGAAGCCGACCTCGGGGACGATTTCGGTCAATGGCATGACAGCAGAGCAGGCGCGCGAGAAACGCGCCTATGGCTATGTTTTCCAGGCCGCCGCGCTGTTTCCGTGGCGGACGATCGAGCGCAATGTCGGGCTGCCGCTGGAGATCATGGGCCTGTCCAAGGCGGAGCAAGGCGAGCGTATCAAGCGCACGCTCGAGCTCGTCAACCTCTCTGGCTTCGAGAAGAAATATCCCTGGCAGCTCTCGGGCGGCATGCAGCAGCGCGCCTCGATTGCCCGTGCGCTGGCCTTCGATGCCGACCTGCTGCTGATGGACGAGCCGTTCGGCGCGCTGGACGAGATCGTGCGCGACCATCTCAACGAGCAATTGCTGGAATTGTGGGGACGCACCAACAAGACCATCTGCTTCGTCACCCACTCCATTCCGGAAGCCGTTTATCTGTCGACGCGCATCGTCGTCATGTCACCGCGGCCGGGCCGCGTCAGCGACATCATCGAATCGACACTGCCGAGAGAGCGGCCGCTCGACATCCGCGAGACGCCGGAGTTTCTGGCGATCGCAGCGCGCGTGCGCGACGGGCTGCGGGCAGGGCACAGCTATGATGATTGAGGGAGCAATCGACGGGCTCCCTCCTCTCCCCAACGGGGAGAGGGTGGCCGGAGCGAAGCGGAGGTCGGGTGAGGGGGCGGCCCACCGCGCCTTCGTCATCCCAGGGCACCGCGAGGCGGCGTGCGTAAAGGGAGCGGTCAACCACCCCTTCGTCATCCTAGGGCAGAGCAGGCGCGCAGCGGCCTGCGCAGACCCTAGGATCCATGCCGTGACGCCGGCCGAAAGGCGAAAACGGTTGAGAAAACAGGCCAAGCAGGGCGAGGCACAGGGAGCCTTGTTCCGCACCGTTGTGGAGCACAGAGGTAACGGCATGGATCCTAGGGTCTGCGCCGCGTCGCTTCGCTCCTTGCTTCGCCCTAGGATGACGAAGAATGGGTATGGCCGCTCTTTGCCGTTGGGCAAAGGGGAGCGCACCTAATGGACACCTTCCGCGACAAACTCATCCCCGTCACCTCGATCCTCGCTGGGGTGGTCGTGCTCTGGTATGTCTTCGCTGTCATCCTCAACGCGCCGTTCCAGCGCGATCTCGACCGTCGCGCCGGTGAGACCTCCACGTTCAGCGAACTCATCGGCAAGACGCTGTCGCAGCCGAAGCCGACATTGCCGGCGCCGCATCAGGTGGCGGTGAATTTCTTCGAGAACACCTTCCTGCGGCCTATCACCTCGAACCGCAGCCTGGTCTACAATGCCTGGGTGACGCTGTCGTCGACGCTGCTCGGCTTTGCCTTCGGCACCGCGCTCGGCATCATCATTGCGGTCGGCATTGTCCATGTGGCGACGCTCGACCGCAGCCTGATGCCGTGGATCATCGCCTCGCAGACCATTCCCATCCTGGCGGTGGCGCCGATGATCATCGTCGTGCTGGGGGCGATCGGCATCAGCGGCCTGATCCCGAAGGCGATGATCTCGACCTATCTGTCATTCTTCCCGGTGACTGTCGGCATGGTGAAGGGGCTGCGCTCACCCGAGATCATGCATCTCGACCTGATGCACACCTACAATGCCAGTCGTGCGCAAACCTTCTGGAGATTGCGTGTGCCGGCCTCGGTGCCGTTCCTGTTCACCTCGATGAAGGTGGCGGTGGCGGCAAGCCTGGTCGGCGCCATCGTCGGCGAATTGCCGACCGGTGCGGTCGCCGGCATCGGCGCCAAGCTTTTGGCGGGCGCCTATTACAGCCAGTCCATCGACATCTGGTCTGCGCTGGTTGCTGGGTCTGTGGTGGCGGCACTTCTGGTCATGGTTGTCGGCATTGCCGGGCGCCTCGTCGACCGCGCCATGGGCGGGAGGCCGGCATGAACTGGCTGAAACCCTCCTGGCAGGCGGTGTCGGCGATCGTGCTGTGCCTGATCGCGGTCGCGCTCGGCCCGATCGCCGCGCCGAAAGTGGATGCACTGGCGCAGCCCGCAGGGACGTTGATGTATCCCTATGTGGCGACGAACTGGCTGATCTTCGGCGTGCTGCTTCTCGCTGCTTTGATCTCGATGGCCAGAATACCGTCCGTCGTCGAAGCGGTTGTGCTTTTCATCGGCGCGCATCTGGCCGCCTGGCTGCTGATTGGCGGCATCACCGGCTTCGAGGGCCTGGCACGGGCGCCCTATTTCCTGCTGCTCACGGGTGCCTGGCTGCTTGGCTGGCGCTGCGTCGCCGTCCTGTCGGGCCTTCGCCCGATGGCAAGCTGGGCTCGCACCGCGCTGCGCCTGATCATCCCGGCCATCTTCGGCGCCTGGATACTGATCATCTGGGAAGCGGTGACGCGTGGCGCCGGCATTCCCTTCATCCTGTTGCCGCCGCCAAGCGCAATCGGCGCGCGCATCGCCGGTTCGCTGCCGGTGCTCGGCGCGGATGTCCGGCAGACCATCTTCAAGGCGGTGATCTTCGGCTATGTGGTGGGCAGCGGCGCCGGCTTCATCACCGCAATCCTCGCCGACCGTGTGCCGTTCCTGCGGCGCGGCCTCTTGCCTATCGGCAACATGGTCTCGGCGCTGCCGATCATTGGCGTCGCCCCGATCATGGTGATGTGGTTCGGCTTCGACTGGCAGTCCAAGGCGGCTGTTGTCATCATCATGACTTTCTTCCCGATGCTGGTGAACACGGTCGCCGGTCTGGCCGCCTCCGGCCATATGGAGCGCGACCTGATGCGCACCTATGCGTCGGGCTACTGGCCGACGCTGCTGAAGCTCAGGCTGCCGGCCGCTGCTCCCTTCATCTTCAACGCGCTGAAGATCAACTCGACGCTGGCGCTGATCGGCGCCATCGTCGCCGAGTTCTTCGGCACGCCCGTCGTCGGCATGGGCTTCCGCATCTCGACCGAGGTCGGGCGGATGAACATCGACATGGTCTGGGCCGAAATCGCAGTTGCAGCACTTGCGGGTTCGGTCTTTTATGGCGTGGTCGCTCTTGTCGAAAGAGCCGTCACGTTTTGGCATCCCTCTGTCCGTGGTGGATAGGGGCGGTGGGTTTAGGGCACTAACTTCAGAGGGTAAAAAAATGAAAAGACTGATTATTCCCGTTCTGGCCGGCGCGATGTCGCTCGCCGCGTTCCAGGCAATGGCCGCCGACAAGGTGACGTTGCAGCTGAAATGGGTCACGCAGGCTCAGTTTGCCGGCTACTATGTCGCCAAGGCAAAGGGTTTCTATGAGGCCGAAGGTCTCGACGTCGACATCAAGCCGGGCGGTCCCGATATCGCGCCCGAGCAGGTGATCGCCGGCGGCGGCGCCGATGTCATCGTCGACTGGATGGGCGGTGCGCTGGCCGCCCGCGAAAAGGGTGTGCCGCTGGTCAACATCGCCCAGCCGTTCAAGAAGGCAGGCATGGAGCTGGTCTGCCCGAAGGACGGCCCGATCAAGACCGAAGCCGACTTCAAGGGTCACACACTAGGCGTCTGGTTCTTCGGCAACGAGTATCCGTTCTACGCCTGGATGAACAAGCTCGGCCTCAAGACAGACGGCGGCCCGGACGGCGTCACCGTCTTGAAGCAGAGCTTCGACGTGCAGCCGCTGATCCAGAAGCAGGCGGATTGCATCTCGGTCATGACCTACAACGAGTACTGGCAGTTGATCGACGCCGGCTACAAGCCGGAACAGCTGACCGTGTTCAACTACTCGGCCATGGGCAACGACCTGCTTGAGGACGGGCTCTATGCGTCCGAAGACAAGCTCAAGGACCCGGCCTTCGAAGACAAGATGGTGCGTTTCGTGCGCGCCTCGATGAAGGGCTGGAAATACGCCATCGACAACAATGACGAAGCCGCTGGCATCGTCATGGACGGCGGCGGCCAGGACGAGAACCACCAGAAGCGCATGATGAGCGAAGTCGCCAAGCTGATCGACAATGCCGACGGCAAGCTCGACCCGGCGACCTACGAGCGCACCGCCAAGGCGTTGCTCGACCAGAAGATCATCACCAAGGAGCCGACCGGCGCCTACACCACCGCCATCACGGACAAGGCGGTCAAGTAAGCCTATTCGGTAACGTCTAGATATTTCAACACGGCGCCTCCGGCAGAAATGCTAGAGGCGCCGTTCCTTTATGGTGTTCATGACGAAGCTGGTCTCGATCGAGGCGACGCATTTCAGCCGCGCGATCTTTTCCTTGATGAAGCGCTCGTATTGTTCGAGGCTTCCCGTCACTACTTTCAGCACATAGTCGCGCGAACCGGTGACGAGGTGGCATTCCAGCACCTCGTCCCAGCCGCGGATCGCGTCCTCGAACATGACGATCTCGTCCTCGTTCTGGCGGCTGAGCCGGATGGTGGCGATGGCGACCATGCTCCAGCCGAAGGCTGAGGGATCGACCAGGGTGGTGTAGCCCCTGATGACGCCGGTCTCCTCCAACCGCCGCACCCGTCTCAGGCAGGGCGACGGCGACAGGCCGATCCGCTCGGCAAGCTCATTGTTGGTGATGCGGGCGTCGGCCTGCAGTTCGCGCAGGATCCTGCGGTCGAAATCATCGGCTATCTTCTGCTGCACTTTCCGTCTCTCCGGGCAATTTGTTGCGGGAATGCAGCCATGAGAGCCCAAAAATAGCAAGGACTGGCGGAACGGGATCGCATAAATTGCCGTTCACTATGTCACTCGAACAGGCAGGAAAGCTCATGACCGCGCCACGCCCGTCGAAAACCCATATCGGCAACCACAAGCTCCACCCGGAGACGCTGATGCTGAGCTATGGCTTCGATCCGCAACTTTCGGAGGGCGCGGTCAAGCCGCCGGTGTTCCTGACCTCGACCTTCGTGTTCAAGTCGGCGGAAGAAGGACGCGACTTCTTCGACTACACCTCCGGCCGCAAGGAGCCGCCGAGCGGCACGGCGTCGGGCCTGGTCTATTCGCGCTTCAACCATCCCAACAGCGAGATCGTCGAGGACCGGCTGGCGATCTATGAGGGGGCGGATGCCTGCATCCTGTTTTCATCCGGCATGTCGGCGATCGCCACCACGCTGCTCGCCTATATCAGGCCGGGCGACGTCATCCTTCATTCGCAGCCGCTTTACGGCGGCACCGAGACGCTGTTGACGCGCACGCTCTCCGGCTTCGGTATCGGCGCGGTCGGTTTCGTAGATGGCGTCGATGAGGCAGCGGTGCGCACGGCCTCCGACGCCGCCGTCGCGAAGGGCCGCGTGTCGGTCATCCTGATCGAAACGCCGTCAAACCCGACCAACAGCCTGGTCGATATCGCGCTGATGCGGAAGATCGCCGACGAGATCGGCGCTAGCCAAGGGTCGACGCCGATCGTCGTGTGCGACAACACGCTGCTCGGCCCGGTTTTCCAGCGGCCCATCGAACATGGCGCCGACGTGTCCGTCTATTCGCTGACCAAATATGTCGGCGGCCATTCCGATCTCATCGCGGGCGCCGCCATGGGCAGCAAGGCGGTCACCAAGCCGATCAAGGCGCTGCGCGGCGCGATCGGCACGCAGCTCGACCCGCATTCCTGCTGGATGCTTGGCCGCTCGCTGGAGACGCTGTCGATCCGCATGGAGCGGGCCAACGACAATGCGCGCCTGGTCGCCGAATTCCTGCGCGACCATGCCAAGGTCGAGAAGGTGCATTACCTTCCGTTCCTGGGCGAGGAAACGCCGGCTGGCCGCACCTACAGGGCGCAATGCACTGGTGCCGGCTCGACCTTCTCCTTCGATATCAAGGGCGGCGAGAAGGCGGCTTTCGCCTTTCTCAACAACCTGCAGATCTTCAAGCTGGCGGTGAGCCTGGGCGGAACGGAATCCTTGGCCAGCCACCCCGCGGCCATGACCCATTCGGGCATACCCTTCGAGGTGCGCGAACGCATCGGCGTGCTGGAGACCACGGTCAGGCTGTCGATCGGCGTGGAGCACCCGGATGATCTGATCGCCGACCTGACGCAGGCGCTGGCAGCCGTCTGACGCCGCCGGTATCGCGCGGTCCATTAGTCTGCACGTAAGTGTTACTCGCGCGCAGCCATTCGCTCTTATAAGCCTTGTGCCGATACATCCGCGCGCCGGGGAGCCGTGGCTGGATGTCATCAGCAAACGGAGATTCTCATGCGTATCCAATCCTTGGCGCCGATGCTTTCGGCACTGGCCATCTCGGTGTCCTTCCTTACGGCAGCGCCGGCCCTGGCGGAGACGGTGAAGCTGAAAGCGACGCTCGACGGCGCCCAGCAGAACCCGCCGGTGACCACGAAAGGCAAGGGCACCGCAGCTCTTACCTTCGACACGGCCACGAAGAAACTCAGCTGGAACGTCAAATATTCCGGGCTGAGCGGGCCGGCGACCGCCGGGCATATTCACGGCCCAGCCGCGATGGGTGAAAACGCCGGGGTGGCGATCCCGTTCAAGGGCAAGCTCAAGAGCCCGATCAAGGGATCGGCCGTGCTGACCGACGCGCAGGCCGCCGACCTGATGGGCGGCAAGGACTATGTCAACGTGCACACGGCAGCCAACAAGGACGGCGAAATCCGCGGACAGATCGAGACCGCCAAGTAGCGCAAGCCGCATGACAAAAAGGGGCGGGCGACCGCCTCTTTTTTTGTTTGGACTACGCCTTGTCGCGTATCTGCGTCATCGTCTTCGTCGGCGTGATCGCTTCGGGGTCGAGGCGGATTTCCACGATCGCCGGCTTGCCGCTGGCGCGGGCACGTTCGAAGGCGGGAGCGAAATCGGCGGTCTTGTCGACCGTTTCGCCATGGCCGCCATAGGCGCGGGCCAAGGCCGCGAAATCGGGGTTCTTGAGATCGGTGGCGACGACGCGGCCGGGATATTCGCGCTCCTGGTGCATGCGGATGGTGCCGTAGATGCCGTTGTTGACGACGACCACAATGATAGGCAGGTCATACTGCACGGCGGTGGCGAATTCCTGCCCGTTCATCAGGAAGCAGCCGTCGCCGGCGAAAGCGACCACGGTGCGCTCCGGGAACAGCTCCTTGGCGGCGACGGCCGCAGGCGTGCCATAGCCCATCGAGCCTGACGTCGGCGCACCTTGAGTGGCGAAGCGGCGGAAGCGGTGGAAACGATGCACCCAGGTGGCGTAGTTGCCGGCGCCGTTGGTGAGGATGGCGTCGTCGGGCAACATCTTTTCGAGGTAGTTCATGATCGGGCCCATCTGGACCGAGCCGGGGCCGCCTTCCGGTGGCGTCGACCAGTCCAGATAGGCGGCATGCAGCTTTGGCGTCTCGGCTGCCCAAGTCGGCTCCGAGGCCGGTTTGCGCTTGGCGAAAGCTTCGATGAAGGCGGACGGCGAGGCGTTGATCGCCAGTGTCGGGCGGTAGACGCGGCCGAGCTCGCCGGCGTCGGCATGGACATGCACCAGCGTCTGGTCGGGATAGGGGCTTTTCAGCAGCGTGTAGTCGGACGAGGGCATTTCGCCCATGCGGCCGCCGATCAGCAGCACGAGATCGGCCTGCTTGATC
>NZ_RZQY01000330.1:0-6464 GCF_003998575.1 Mesorhizobium sp. M7A.F.Ca.CA.001.10.2.1
GTTCAGGCGGCCGCTGGGGCTGCCGATCCCGCACACGGCCATCATCCCGGAGAACCAGAACCGCATCGCCGACAATCTCGGTCGCTTCATCGAGGTCAACTTCCTGGCGCCTGAACCGGTGCGCGAAAAGCTCGCCGAGGTCGATTTCTCGGCACTCGTCGCCGACTGGCTGGCCGATACGGAGCGCGCCGCCGGCCTGTCGCGCTTCGTCGTGCGGCTGGTGCCGCAGACGCTGGCCGCTGTCGAGCAGTCCGGCCTGCGCGGCTTCGTCACCAGCCGCATGCTCGAACAGATCGAAAAGGTGCCGCTGGCGCCGCTGGCCGCCGAGCTGTTGTCAGCGCTTACCGACGACCGCCGCCACCAGAAACTGTTCGACGAGTTCACCAAGGTGATCGGCAGGTTCCTCAATGACGAACAGGCGCTGGCGACGATGCGCGAAAAGATCCGCGAGGAACTGCCGTCGCTGTTCAACCTGTTCCGCGCCGACGCCTATCTCCTGAAGAAGATCGTCGCCTCGGCCGGCTCGCTTCTCGACGAGGTGAGGGCCGATCCCGACCACCCGATGCGCGCCGAATTCGACCGCTTCGCCCAAGGCTTCGTCGAGAAGCTGAGAACATCGAAGCAATACGCCAAACGGGCCGAGAAGCTGAAGCGCGACTTCCTGGCCCGGCCGGAGGTCAAGGGGTTGGCCGGCGAGATGTGGGCAAGCCTCAGCCAGTTCATCGAGCAGGACGCCAAGGCGCCGAATTCGGTTGTCCGCGCGCATCTTGCCAACATGTTCGTCGAGGTCGGTCGCCATCTTGCCGGCGATGCGCAGATCCGGGCCGACATGAACCAAGGGTTCGTGGTGGCTCTGGCGTCGTTCGTGGAGAGCCAGAAGGCCGGCGTGTCGACATTCATCGCCGACCAGGTCAAGCGCTGGGATCTTGCGCAGCTGACGCGGCTGATCGAGATGAACATCGGTCGGGACCTACAGTATATCCGCTTCAACGGCATGATCATCGGCGGGCTCGCCGGTGTCGTGCTCTATGTGGCCGAGCGGCTGTTCCTCGTGAATTGATGCGCGACCAGACTGGCGCTCACTCCTCCGTGTCCGAATGGACTCACGGCATGCGAGTGCTATTCTCCCGCCGAGGGTGCCCGCATCATGCGGCAAAGGGGAGCAAACGAGCATGGCGAAACAACCGGAATCCGATTCCTTCATGGACATGTTCGGCAGGTTCGGCCGCGACCTGAAGGTGCCCAATGTCGATGTCGAGGTGATCCTCGCCCATCACCGCAAGAACCTCGAAGCGCTGGAGAAATCGGCACGAGCCAGTGCCGCCGGCGCGACCTCGCTGTTGTCCAGGCAGCGCGAGATGCTGGAGGACACGCTGCGCGAGGTCACGGACATGGCGCAAAGCTACAGGGCGCCGGGCAATCCGCAGGAACTGATGACCAAACAGACGGAGTTTGCCAGAAAGTCTTTCGAAGTCGCATTGAAGAATGCGGGCGAAGTGGCTGAACTGGTCAAGAAATCCGGCGCCGAATCGGTCGACATCCTGCGCACGCGCATCAAGGAGGCGATGGAGGAAATCCGCGCCGGCTACGAGAAGAAGTAGCGGAAATGGCCGAGGCTGGCTCGTTGCTGCCAGCGGCCCCTGAAGCCTGGGAATCCCGTTTTAGCCTGCGACTGCGCTCGCGGCGTGGCACGATTGCGGCCGAAACCGGCGGAACGGATTCGCGCCGAGCGAATTGACAGAGGCCGTCAGTTCGTGGTCCGGAGGCTTTGGAAGCGATCGGGAAACCAGGAATGAACGAAATACGCCCTAAAGCGCCGCCGACCTACGAGCAGTTGAGGATGATGGCCGGGCAGGAGCTTGGCGTATCGGAGTGGACGACGGTCGACCAGAACCGCATCGACCAGTTCGCCGAATGCACCGGCGACCACCAATGGATCCATGTCGACCCTGAAAGGGCGCGGCGGCAAAGCCCGTTCCGCACGACGATTGCGCATGGCTATCTGACGCTGTCGATCATCGGCGCACTGGCGCTCGGCATGGGTATCGTGCCCGAGAACACCCAGGCTGCCTTCAATTATGGCTTCGACAAGGTGCGCTTCCTGGCGCCGGTCAAGGTCGGCGCGCGCATCAGGCTGCGCATCACGCTGCTGTCCATGGAGGACAGGGGTCCCGGCCAGTATCTCATGAAGGCAGCCAATACGGTCGAGATCGAAGGCGAGGAAAAGCCTGCCTTGACGGCTGAAACGCTGGTCATGCTCTATGAACGCCGCAAGCGGGCAGGCGCCTGAGCCTGTTTGGGAATTCTACTCTCTGAGCGGTGTGGCGCGTCACGAACCCCTGGATTCCGTGCGGCCTGCGGCGCGGGCAGAGAGCAGCGCGAGGACCAGCGCGATCAGCGCCAGCACTGTCGCCGTCTGAAATGTGACCTGCATCCCCCGGGCGGCCTCGGAACTCAGAAGACCAATGCTTTGGTGCTTTTCGGCCGATGCGACGGCGAATATGGCACCCATCAACGAGGCGCCGGTGATCAGCCCGAGATTGCGCGAAAGGTTGAGCAGGCCGGAGACGACGCCGCGCTGGCCGGCACTGATGCCGGCCATGACGGCTGCATTGTTGGATGTCTGGAACAGCGCGTAGCCGATGCAGGTGACGGTGATCGGAACGACATAGCCGGCAATGCCGAGCGTCACCATGGCGAGCGACAGCAGGAACGTGCCTGTCGTGAGGCTGAGCAGGCCGGCGACCATCATCTTGTGGGCGCCGAAGCGATCGGTCAGGCGTCCAGCCACCAGCGCCGACAGGGCCGAGACAAGCGGCCCGGTCGACAGCACGAGGCCGACCATTGCGGCATCGAGCCCAAGTCCTCGCGAAAGATAGAACGGGGCAACCACCAAAGTCGCCATCATTACCGTCGCGACAACGAGGCTCATGGCGAGGCTGGCGCTCAGTTGGAAGTCGCGGAAGCTGGCAAGCTGGATCAAGGGGTTTTTCACACTCGCCTGCGCGGCGGCGAAAAGAAAAACACCGATGCCGGCAGCGACCAGCAGGCCGACGTTGAGCGGTCCGAAATTGCCTCTGCCAAGCGTCATGGCCAGCGCATAGGCGGCCAATGTCAGGGCCAGCAGGGCAGTGCCCATGACATCGAACGTGCCTCGGTCGAGCCGCGCGGTTTTATTGCGTGCCGGCAAGGCACGCCAGGCGAGAGCGAAGGTGAGCACACCCAGCGGGACATTGACGAGGAAGATCGCGCGCCAGCCAAAGCCGGCGATCAAAAGGCCGCCGAGCGAGGGGCCAAGTGTCGTGCCGATCGCGGACATGGCGCCGAGCAGGCCCATGGCGCTGCCAATTCTGTCTTTGGTCACGGTTTCGGCGACAAAGGCCAGCGTCAGCGCCATCATCAGCGCCGCGCCAAGTCCCTGCACGGCGCGTGCGGCGATCAGCAGCCACAGCGTCGGCGCCAGGCCGCAGAGCACCGATGCCGATGTGAACAGCGCGATGCCGCCAAGCAGCAACGGCCGGCGTCCAAACATGTCGGCCAGCCGGCCGGCGCTGACGATCAGTGTGGTGATGGCGAGCAGATAGGCCAGAACAACCCATTGCACGGACTGGAACGTCGCGCCGAAATTCTGCATCAGCGACGGCAGCCCGACGCTGGCAATGCTGGTTCCCAGCGACGACAGCAGCGTGGCGAGCGACAGGCTTGCCAACGCCCAGCCGGCGGATTGCATCCGTGGTGGCGCCGATGTCAGCCCGTCCCGATTTTGCTCAGCGATTGCCACGGCGATCTCCTTCCATCAGTCCCACAACCGGAACTGCTGGAGATCTAGTTCCTTGGCCAATGTGGCGGAAGGCGCAGCATTTGCATCTTATTCGTGCGTTTGGCGCCATATGATGCCATGATCTGCCGATGACATCACCCGATCTCAACTTATTGTTCGCTCTCGACATCCTGCTGACCGAAGGCAGCGTGGCGCGTGCCGCCAGCCGCCTGCGCCTCAGCCCCTCGGCGATGAGCCGGACGCTGGCGCGGCTGCGCGAGGCTACGGGCGATCCGCTGCTGGTTCGCGCCGGTCGCGGCCTGGTGGCGACGCCGCGTGCGGAAGAACTGCGACAACAGGTGGGCCGTGTCGTCCAGGATGCGGAGGCGCTGCTGCGCCCTGCCACCTTGCTCGATCTCCCGAGCCTGGACAGGGTCTTCACGCTGCGCACCAATGAGAGCTTCGTCGAAGAATTCGCACCTCGTCTCGTTGCCCGTATCCAGGCCGATGCGCCCGGCGTGCGGCTGCGCTTTGCGCCGAAGTCCGATAGAGACGTCATGTCGCTGCGCGACGCGGCGATCGACCTGGACATAGGCGTCGCTGGCGAGACCGGACCGGAGGTGCGCATCCAGGCATTGCTTCGCGACTGCTTCATCGGCGCCGTGCGAATGGGCCATCCGTTGAGCGAGGGCACGGTGACGCCAGAGCGCTATGCGGCAGGCCGGCACATCAGCGTTTCACGGCGTGGCCGCGAGAAAGGGCCGATCGACGAGGCCCTGAACCGGCTCGGGCTGCAGCGGACAGTCGTGTGCATGGTTTCCGGTTTCTCGGCAGCCCTTGCCATGGCCCGCACATCAGACCTGATCGCAAGCGTTCCGGAGCGGCATACCGAGGGTGCACGCACCGGCATGCACAGTTTTCCCCTGCCGGTTGCCACCGCCGAGGTCACCATCTCCATGCTCTGGCATCCGCGCCTCGATGCCGATCCGGCGCAACGCTG
Source organism: Mesorhizobium sp. M7A.F.Ca.CA.001.10.2.1 (assembly GCF_003998575.1). NCBI lineage: Bacteria > Pseudomonadati > Pseudomonadota > Alphaproteobacteria > Hyphomicrobiales > Phyllobacteriaceae > Mesorhizobium > Mesorhizobium sp. M7A.F.Ca.CA.001.10.2.1. Next base: position 4,761 of record NZ_RZQY01000330.1, read on the forward strand.
GTTGCGCGACCGCGTGCGGGAGGTCTGCGCGGCGTCGCGCTGACAACGATGAGAAGCCTGCGCCAACCGCCCAGGCTTCTCATCTGTCCCGTCTATTCGGTTTGGCGTTTCTGCAAATGCCTCAGTGCGCCTAGTGTGAGCGTCGCCATGACCGAACAGTAGCCCACCAGCGGCCACGCCGTGTCTCCATCAAGCAGGATGACGAACAGCGTGCCGAGGATGCCGACGACAAGGCTCTGGATGCAGAAGTAGAGCGCGACGGCGGTTCCCGCGACATCGCCGAACGCCTCGAGCGCACCGTTCGCGGTGACTGAGACAGTGAAGACGATACCCGCGGCAACGACCCACATCGGTAAGACGAATGTCGCGAAGGACGGCGCCGCGAACAGTTGCCCGGCCGCAAGCAGAGCCGCGCCGAGCAGCAACATCGCCATACCTCTGATAGCACTGCCCGCGACGCCCCAACGTGCAATGAACTTTTTGGCGAAGCGGGTGGTCACGATCATCACCAGCGCCGCGGTGGCGAAGGCCAGGCTGAAACCGAGCTGTGAAAAGCCGGCGCGGTCCATGAGCACCCGCGGCGCCGTCGAAAAGAACACGAAGAAGGCGCCCATGGCGGCACTGAAGCCGAGCGTGTACGCCCAGAAGGCGAAGCTGGAGAGAATGGGACGAAACGCCATTCGCCTGTCGTTGCCATTGGTAGGTCGTGTTTCATGCCATCTCGGCCATGCATTGAGGGTGGCGGCTACCGCCAGACCGCCGAGCGTCAGGAAGATCGCGCGCCAGCCGAGATTGTCGGCGATCAACGCACCGGCAATCGGCCCTAACGCCGGCACGAAGGCCAGCATCGAACTGAACAGGCCGTAGATGACGGCACTTTCAGGCCTCTGCGCATAGACGTCGCGAACCGTTGCAAAGGTCGCAACGAGAACGGCGGATGCACCGATGGCCTGCACGACCCGCAAGGCGACGAACACCATGGCCAGCGAGGTGCAGGCGAGCAGGGCGGAAGCGCCTGCAAACAAAAGCGCGCCGCCGATCAGCACCGGACGCCTGCCGATCCTGTCGGAAATCGGGCCGAAGACGATTTGGCCGAGCCCAAGGCAGATCATGTAGAGGCTCAGTGTCAGTTGGATGACATCGGGCGATGTCTTGAGGATCTCCGGCATCGCCGGGACAATCGGGAGGTAGATGTCCATGGCCAGCGAGGCCAGGATGTCGAAGGGCGCCATCAGCACCATGGCTGCTGGCAGGGAAGTGGTCCATGTCGGGTTTTTTGGAAAAGGCATGATTGAACATCCGCTCAAATGGCTACATTTGGCGGCGATCTGCCGTTCGCACTGAAGATGGGAAATGACGGGCCGCCGCAACAACGAAGTGCTGTTGCGGCCTACTTGTCTGCTGACTTGCTGGTTCCCATAGTCGTTATCCCGGATCGCGCGGATATTCTCTCGACGCGCAGATCCGTCCCTTAGCAGCCGGAGGTTGTCCAGGCAACAGGATCAGCTTGGTCGCGCCATCGCTGCCTCGATCACCCTGAAAATCCGCTCGTCCGTGCATTGGGCGACGTTGAAGCGCAGGAAGCGGCTGGCCGTTCCAGACAGGCTGAATGCGTTGCCGGGCGCCAGCACGATATTGTCGGCCAGAGCGCGGCGGGCCACTTCGGCCGCATCGACGCCATCCGGCAGACTGCACCACAGGAAC
>NZ_RZQY01000331.1:0-6456 GCF_003998575.1 Mesorhizobium sp. M7A.F.Ca.CA.001.10.2.1
GTTTTGTGGGAAGCGGTGCGGGCGGGAAACGGCATCGGCCTCGGTCAGGAGCCGCTGGCCGACAGGGATCCTTTGATAGAGAAGGTTCTGCCAGATCTGCCGCTGCCAGTTCTGCCGGTGTGGCTAGCGATGCATCGCGACGTGCGTACCAGCGTGCGCATCCGCCGGGTGGTGGATTTTCTCCACGAGGAGCTGAAACGCTATTCGGCGGGTGCTGGCGCGAATTCGGCGCGGTGAGCGAGCCCGGCCATCAGCAACACGATGATCAGCAGTCCCGACATGGTGATGAAGATCGGGCCAAAGCTGGAGTGCTCGGCAACGAAGCCGATCGCCGACGGCGCCACCAGTATGCCACAGTATCCGATAGTGGTGACCACGCTCATGCCGGTGCCAGAAGACATGCCTTCCTGGTTGCCGCCGGCCGAAAAGATGATCGGCACCATATTGGCGATGCCGAAGCCGCAAAAGGCAAAGGCTGCAATGGCGAGCCAGGGCGAGGGCGCCAGGCCAGCCACCAGCATGCCGACCGCGGCTACGAGGGCCGACACGCGAAGCGTCGTCACCGCGCCGAAGCGATTGCGTATGCCGTCGCCGAAGAACCGCGTAACCGCCATGACGCCCGAAAATCCGGCGTAGGCGAGGCCGGCAACGGCAAGATCGGCGCCGAGCTCCTGGCGCAGATACAGGGCTGCCCAGTCGAGCACCGCGCCTTCGGAGATCATCGCCAGCAGCGCCATCAGTCCGATCAGATAAACCAGCGGGTTTGCCGGCAGTGCGAATTTGTGGTGCTCTGCCGCCTGCGGTCTGTCTTCGGTGAGGAGATGGCGAACGGCCACCGCGATCACCCCGGAGGCAAACACCGTTACCGCCGCCGCGTGGGCGAGGTGGCCGTAGTGCTGGATGGCAAAGCCGCCGAGGCCGCCGCCGGCGAAGCCGCCGAGACTCCAGAAGCCGTGCGAGGACGACATGACGGCGCGGGAGAGCCGCCGTTCGACCACCACGGCATTGGCATTCATGGCAACGTCCATGCCACCGATCGAGCCGCCGAAGATGATCATGGCCGCGGCCGCCAGCGGTACGTTGGGCGCCAGCGCCACGACCATCAGACCGAGGCTGCCGCACAGGGCGAACCAGCGCAGTACGGTGCGCGAGCCATGTCTGGAGATCAAATGGCCGCACCAGGTCATCGCGACGACGGCACCGACGCCGAATAAGAGAATCAGCAGGCCGAGCGTGAACTTCGAAATCTCCAGCCGGGTCAGGAACACCGGGATCTGCGGCGCCCAGCTGCCCGTCAGGAAGCCGTTGGCGAGAAAAATGGCCGCGAGCGCCCATCGTCCGCGAATGGCAGTCAGCTTGGCAATTGACGCGTTCATGAGGCGAATCCCGCTGAAAATGGCTTCGCGCGGCAAATTAGATCGATTCAATTTTCAGTCAAGGCTCTTTCGGGAAGCATTTTGGGCCAAACATAGCCTTAAGCGATCGCTGGGGCGACGGCGTCAATGGTCCTGGGGGCGCCTTGCCTCGAATTCGGCCTTCTTGGCGTCGGAGGCCTCGGTCTGGTTCAGCGCCTGCCATTCCCCATAAGGCATGCCGTAGACGATCTCGCGTGACTGATCCTTGGTGAGATCGACGCCCTCGGCATTGGCTGCCTCGCGATACCAGTTCGACAGGCAGTTGCGGCAGAAGCCGGCAAGATTCATCAGGTCGATGTTCTGCACATCGTTGCGCTCGCGCAGATGCTCGACCAGCCGGCGGAAGGCGGCCGCTTCGAAATCGCGTTGCTGCTCGTCGCTGAGTTCGGTCATCGAAACCTCCGTCATAGCGGCCCGGTGCGCGAGCCGAACATCTTCACCACATGTATATCGGGACGGCGGTCGATCGCGTCAACGATCGGCGCCAACCGTTCGGCCCAGGCGAGCGCGCCCTTCTGGTCCGATATCAGATCCTGTCGGATCTCGATCAGCGCATGGGCGAAGCCGTTGACGATGGCATGCTTGTACATGGTGTCGCCGCGCAGCGCGCCGTCATAGGGTTCGTTGTCGCCGACGACGAGGTTCCTGTCCTGCGCCAGCATGTCTATCAACGGCCGCGCCACGCGGTCGTCGAGGTCCCACAGGATGCCGACGTGCCAAGGACGCTGGATTCCTTGCATGGCCGGGGTGAAGGAATGCACCGAAAAGATGAAGGGCGTCTGGGCGGAAGCCTGTGCGACCGATGCGATCATGGCGCCGACGGCGTCGTGATAGGGCCGGTAGAACCCGTCGAGCCGCCTCTCGCGCTCATCGGCAGTAATGGGGTAATTCCCAGGTACGACAGTGCCGTCATAAAGCTGGCGAATGAGCGTCGGATCGTCTTCGCCGCGATTGGGATCGATCAGCAGTCGCGAAAAATTGGCGAGCACCGCCGGCACGCCGAGCAGGGCAGCCAGTTCGCGCGTCACCGCCTCGACGCCGATGTCATAGGCGATGTGCCGGTCGAACTCGGCCGAGGGCAGGCCGAGGCTGCCGTAGTCGTCGGGCAGGTCGCGACGGGCATGATCGCCCAACAGCACGATGCCTCGCTTGCGGTCGCCCTCGATGATGTCGAAAGGCGCGAAAACTGTGGATCGGGTCATTGGCGGGAAATGGTCTGTTCGCGGGCTTCCGGGGAGGGTGCTATCGTCATTCCACGAAGACGACGCTTGCGCAATGCCGTTGTTTGGCCAAGGTTTCCCGGGAAATCTGGCACACGTCGGCGAATTGTGCGCCGGAGCCTTTCTAAATCGATTGGAATTGGACAAAACGGTGCGTTGACATGCGCCCGGACTTTTCCGAAAAGGGGCGCAGAGAGATGCTGATGTGGTTTTTGAGGGGTTTTCGGATGAGTTCCGCCGGCGGGCAGCGCATGCGCTCTGCCTTTGCCATGCCGCTCCTCACTCTTGCCATGGGCCTGTCGGCCATGGTCGTGGCTTCGCCGGCGCGTGCCGATTTCCGCGTCTGCAACGCCACGCAGAACCTGGTCGGCGTCGGCATCGGCTATCGCGCCAAGGCCGGCTGGATCACCGAAGGCTGGTGGCACATCGAGGGATCGAGCTGCAAGACGCTGATCGAAGGGCCGCTGTCATCAAGGTTTTACTATCTTTATGCAGAAGACGCCGAACGCGGCGGACGCTGGGACGGCCCGATCAACATGTGCGTGGCTGAAAAAGAGTTCAAGATCGCAGGCGTGACCGACTGCGTTGCCCGGGGCTTCCAGCGCGCCGGATTCCAGGAATATGACACGGGCGAACAGGCAAGCTGGATGGTCCAGCTGACCGATGAGTCCACAACGGGAGGCGCTCCAGCCGCCCCGGGAACAAACAGTCAATGAGACGTAGCCGCAAGGTCAAGATCCTAGCCACCATCGGTCCGGCCTCCTCGTCGGAGGAGATGCTGAAGAAACTGTTCGAAGCGGGCGCCGATGTGTTCCGCATCAATATGAGCCATACCGACCATGAACTGATGCGCACGCTGGTCGGACGCATCCGCGCTGTCGAGGAAGCGGTTGGCCGGCCGATCGGCATCCTGGCCGACCTGCAAGGACCAAAGCTGCGCGTCGGCAAGTTCGCCAATGGCAAGGAAGTGCTGACGCAAGGCCAGACCTTCACCCTCGACGACAATCCCGAGCCCGGCACCTCGACCAGGGTCTATCTGCCGCATCCGGAAATCCTGAGCTCGGTCGAAGCCGGCCATCGCCTGCTGATCGACGATGGCAAGCTCGAGCTGAAGGCGGTGAAGAGCGACGGCAAGTCGATCGTCTGCACCGTCGTCGCCGGCACCACGATTTCCGACAAGAAAGGCGTCAGCTTGCCCGACACCGATCTGCCGGTCGGCGCGCTGACCGAGAAGGACCGCAAGGACCTCGATGCCGTGCTGGCCACAGGCGTCGACTGGGTGGCGCTGTCCTTCGTGCAACGGCCGGAGGATCTGGCGGAAGCGCGCAAGATCGCACGCGGGCGGGCGCTGATCATGGCCAAGATCGAGAAGCCGCAGGCTGTCGCCCGGCTGGCCGAAATCATCGAACTGTCCGACGCGCTGATGGTCGCCCGCGGCGATCTCGGCGTCGAGATGCCGCTCGAGGCGGTGCCCGGCATCCAGAAGCAGATCACGCGCGCCGCACGCCGCGCCGGCAAGCCGGTGGTGGTTGCAACGCAGATGCTGGAATCGATGATCACGGCACCGGTGCCGACCCGCGCCGAAGTGTCCGATGTTTCGATCGCCGTCTTCGAAGGCGCCGATGCCATCATGCTGTCGGCGGAATCGGCGGCGGGTGCCTATCCCGTCGAGGCTGTGGCAATGATGAACCGTATCGCCACCAAGGTCGAAACCGATCCGACCTATGCCGGCATCATCAACGCCCAGCGCTCCGAGCCGGAGGCGACCGGCGCCGACGCCATTTCGCTGGCCGCGCGCGAGATCGCCGAAACGCTGAAGCTGTCGGCGATCATCACCTACACCGCATCGGGCACCACAGGCCTGCGCGCCGCCCGCGAGCGGCCGCAGGTGCCTGTTATCGCGCTGTCGCCGATCCTCAACACGGCGCGGCGGCTGTCGCTTTTGTGGGGCACGCATTGCGTCGTCTCACCCGACGCCGTCGATCTCGACGACATGGTCAATCGCGCCTGCCGCATCGCCTTCGACGAAGGCTTCGGCAAGCCTGGCGACCGCGTCATCATCACCGCGGGCGTGCCGCTGCGGACACCGGGTTCGACCAACATGCTGCGCATCGCCTATATCGGTTCGGACACACAAGTCAGCCGCTAGATTCCTGAAGCGTGTCGCCTCTGAACGGATTCAGGCGGCCCGCTTTAGGTCGGCGCGAGTTCGGCCTGCGGTACCTTGATATCGGCGCATCTGCCGGCGCCGTAGGCGTCGCCGGCGATGCGCGCCTCCACGGTCCTGGCCATCGCCGGCAGGTCCATATTCTTGCCAGCGACCTTCTCGATGGCGCCGACGGTCAGGTCGGTCGCGATCCAGTCTGGCTTGTGACCGAGATTGTGCACCCACACGAGTTCGGCACCGGCAATGTCGCGCGCCAGGCCGACCGAATGGATATGTGCATAGACCACCTTGTCGCGATCGCCTGAAATCACCACGGTCGGCGCCTTGATCTCGGCGTAACGCGGTGCGGTGGCGAGCGCGTAGCGATAGAGCCCGGCGACATCGGTGGCGTTGGCACGAAAGGCTGTTGGTCGCAGCACCAGCGGGATAGAGACCGAGCTGAGGTAATTGTCCGGCACCTTGTTGGGCGAAAAGACGCAGGTGGTGGCGTCGGCCATCTGCAGGGTTCCGGCCGGATAGGTCAGCGTTTCGGAAAACAGCCAACCGAGCACCGGCATGGTGGTCAGATCGTAGTACCAGGCGGTTGCGCCGCCCGGCCATGGGTGGGTCGCCGGTGCGAGAAAGACGAGCCCGAGTGTCTTGTCTGGATGTTCGCGGCCAAAGGCCGATGTCACCACGCCGCCGAAGGAATGGCCAACGATGACAGCCTTTTTGATGCCGAGATGGTCCATCAGTGCGGCAATGGTGTTGGCCTGCGCCGACGGGTTCTCGTTGTTGGTGCCGCGACCCGACCAGCCATGGCCTGGCCGGTCGAAGAACAGCATTTCGGCGCGGCCTTCGAGCAAGGGGCGCAGCGGCAGCATCTGGTCCCTGAGATTGGCGCTGGCGCCATGGATGAAGACGATCGGCGGCAACTCGGCATTGGCGGGCGCCGGAACATGGACATAGTGGATGCGGGCGCCGTCGATGTCGGCGAACTCGCCGATCGGCGGATTACGACGCTCGATCAGCCATGACCCGACGCGGGTGACGCCGACAAAGCCGAAGACAAGCGCCATCAGGAAGGCAAGGGCGGCGTAGATCAGGTTCATGGGGGAGATACGAGGTGGAGGGGGATAAGTTGTAGGGTAGGCAGTAGGCAGTAGGCAGTAGGCAGTAGGCAGTAGGCAGTAGGCAGTAGGCAGTAGGCAGTAGGCAGTAGGCAGTAGGCAGTAGGCAGTAGGCATGTGTGTTCCGCAGAGCGGTCTGGACCTACTGCCTAATCCCTACTGCCTATTCCCTTAAATGCCTTCACCGGCAAGTTCCTCCGAAATCGTGCCGACCTGGTCCTGGGCGCTGCGCATCATCGGATAGATGGCCAGCACCTTCTGCCAGGCCTCGAGCGCCGATTGCTTGTGGCCGGTCAGCGCCATGATCTGCGCCAGGCCGGACAGCGCACCGAAATGGCGCGGCTCGAGCTGCAGCGTTTGGTCGATGTCGGACATCGACTTGCCGTAGTTCTTCATCATGAAATGGACGGTGGCACGCCGGTTCCAGCCTTCGGCATAAGTCGGCTGCAAAGTCACCACCTGGTCGAGGAAATCGAGCGCGACGTCGAACTTCTGGCCCTCGACGGCTTTTTGCGACCACTGCATCATCAGGTCGATCGAGGCGC
>NZ_RZQY01000332.1:0-6455 GCF_003998575.1 Mesorhizobium sp. M7A.F.Ca.CA.001.10.2.1
GTATAGGCTCGTTTGTGGCGGAAGGGCTGCTCGACGTATTTCCAGGAGAATGCCGCCAAGGCGAAACTGGCAACCGTCATCGCGATAATCGTTGGCACACCGACAGTCTTCAGGGAGAGATAATGGACGAAGGAGTTGATTGGCCAGTGGACGAGGTAAAGCGAATAGGAAATGAGGCCGACCCAGACCAGCGGCGCCAACCGAAGCACGCGAGTGGCGACAGGTGCCGGCCTGTCGGCGCTATCCTGGCCAGCATAGATCAGCAGAGCTGTTCCGATGCAGGGGAATAGGGCATTGTAGCCGGGAAACGGATCGCTGTCCGAAATCATCACAAAGCCAAATGCAATGAGGGCAAAGCCGGCGAGGCCGATCAGGTCCGCCGCCAGCCGACTGGCTAGGACCGGAGGCTTCCGCAACATCAGCATGGCGCCCAGCGCCAGCTCCCATATGCGCGTCGGCAAGAGATAGAACCCTGCCGTCGGTGCCAGCGAGGTTGCTATGACTGCCAGGGCAAAGCTGCCGATGGCCATCGGCAGAAGTACCGTCAGCCAGCGCTTCGAGACGTATCGGTAGATCAGATAAAGGAGGATCGGCGCGAAGATATAATACTGCTCTTCCACCGAAAGCGACCATGTGTGCAGGAGCGGCCGCAGTTCGGCGTCGATGGAGAAATAGTTCGTCGTTTTCCAGAAATAGATGTTCGACCAGAAGGTCGAGGCGGCGATCACGCTGAGGCTGAATTCGTGGAGATCCGAAGGCAGAAGGATGAACCAGGCGGCAATGCTCGCGAGCAGGATGACGAAGGTCAGCGCCGGCAGGATGCGCCGTGCGCGGCGCCAGTAGAAGCGGCCGATCGAGAATTGGCCCCGCTCAAGATCATCGAGCAGGCTGCCGCTGATCAGATAGCCCGATATGACGAAGAAGATGTCGACACCGGTGAAGCCGCCGGGAATGGCGGACACGCCGAAATGGAAGAGCACGACAGGCAGCACCGCAACGGCCCGCAGACCGTCGATGTCGCGCCGGTAGTTCATCCGGCCGGCCCGCGCGCGACCACCAGGATCCGTGCGGCCGCACCCGACACGCTCATGCGGCGATGTCGTCGATCGTGCTGAAAATCCCGGCTCGTCGATCTCACAGGCTTACCCTCAGGCAGCAATTTTGCTGCGCTGCAACATGGGTGTCAAGGCATATATTGCTGTCGCGAAATTCGCCAGGAACGCACCGGGATCAGGCGCCGGGCAGATAGATTACCGCGTAGTCGTCCGAATAGGCCCGTTTCCAGCCCAACTGGTCGAAGAAGGGAATGCGGCTGTCGTCGGCCGATAGCAGCGCCCAATCTATTGCGTATTTCTTCAGGCGGGCTTCGAGGAGCGGCTTGCCGTCGCCGCGTCCGGTGTCGTTATCGCTCTTTGTGAAACCGCCGAGGAACAGCTGGTCCGTCCGTCCGTCGATATAGGTCTTGAACCCGTGGAAAATCAGCGTGCCGCCGAAATTGTAGGAATTCAGCACGTTGCCGGATAGATGATGGCTTTGCGCGAATGCCAGCGCCCCGCTGGCCGATGTCTTCGGACTTGGCGCTACCTGATAGACGCTGCCGAGCACAGCGACCCCGCCAATCAGCAGAACGGCTGCCGTGCCGCAAATGGCGTAGAACCGTCTGGCTAAGAATCTCTCCAGCCCGTCGCGCTTTTCGGCCAGCCACGCGGTGGCTGAAAGCGAGGGATATTGCTGTGCGACCTCGGCCGCCATCACCAGCGGAATCAGCAGGAAGAACAGGTACATGAAGCGCACATGGGCGAGATAGACATGCAAGGTGAAGACGACGAACAACGCCTTGGCCCAGCCAATTCGCAATCGGGACACTAATAGCCCGAAAAGCGCCAGCAGCATCACCGCTTCCTGGACGGGACTGTCCGGCGGATTGAACGGTTTCCATTCCATGATCAGCGACACTGCCTCGTTGCCGTAAGCCACGGCGAGCGTCGCCAGGATGGCCTGGACGCCGTACGGGTGGATCAGGCTGACCAGCGGGCAAAGCAGGCCGAACGCGATCCACTTCGCCAGCAGGGCCGGTTTTGACAGGCCCGTGCGCGCCAGCAGATCGAGACCGGCGAAAGCCGCGATGACGAAGCTCAAGGTGAAGGTGGCGTGCAGGTTCGCCCATAATACGACCAGCACAAGCAGCCACCAGGGCGGCGCCCGTTCTTCCCTCGCCGCACCGAACAGCACCGCCGTCCAGATGACGATGATCGGGAAGGTGAAGACATGCGGACGCGCCGTGAAGATCGGGTTGATCAGGAACACCGCCGCGAAGGCCAGTGTAATCGCCAGGATCGGTTTCAGCCATGCGCTGAGAAACCACCCCATGAGGAAAACCGTCAGGGAGATCGAGGCGATGATCGCGGTGACGACCACGTTCCAGCCGCCCGCCCGGTAGGCAAGAGCCAGCAGGACCTGCCCCAGCCATTCCTTGGCAATCCAGGGCTGGCCGGCAAACGTGTAGGAGTAAGGATCGACCGTCGGAAATGTCCGGTTTGTCAGGAAATCGAGACCGACTTTCACTTGCCACCAGCTGTCGGGATCCTGCAGGGTGGCGCCTGCCTGGGCAGCCAACGCACCCGCCATCGCCAAGGCCGCGAGCAGGCAGAAGATCAGCCTGTTCCGCTCGTTGTATGTCGCGGCCGCCACACTGGCCTGAGCGTCGTTCATGATGCGCCGCCTCTGATCGGTTCCGGTGACAGTTGGGTTCAAGGTGTTGGACTGGCGGGCTGCCGCCGAGGCTTGTCGGCCACCCGAACTGTGCGGTCGGTGCTGTCGTCCCCACGTCCCACAAACACGAAGCGGGCCGAGCCAAGATAGAAAACCACCGAATAGACGCAGATTCCCGCGAGGTGGACCAGCGGGTTTTCGACGATGCCTGCCGAACGGGCGGCGATCACGACGGCCAGATTGATGCTGTAGGCGACCAGAAAGACACCCCCGTAGCGCAGCGCGGTTCCGGGCTGGAAGCCGTCGACTCTGCTGAAGGTCCATTGGCGGTTGAGGAAGAAGCCGAGGACAAGGCCGGCGGCATAACCCGTGGCGTTGGCAAGGATGTCGCCCAGACCAAGCGCAAGCCCGGCCAGGATGACCGCGTATCCCAGCGCCGTGTTCAACAGACCGACGGCGCCAAATCGCAGCATCCTCGGGAAGTCAAACGGCAGGCTTGACCACATGCGCAAAATATTGGGCTCCGACAGGTACCTTGGTGAGGAAGCGCTCGAACGGCCTCAGTCTCGCAAGCATCCGAGGAAAGAAAATCCGGTAGACGATCCTCGTATTGGCAAGGCCCGCCTCGGCCATGCGCCCGCGCATCTCGCGCGAATTTATCAAAACCGCGTTTTCGTCGAAGGCACAGTTTCTCACCGCGTGCGTGGTCAGCGGGTTCCAGGGATTGTGTTCGAAGACGAAGAAGCTGCCGCCATCGGCCAGCACCCTGCCGATCTCGGCGAACAGCCCGATCTGCAGGTTCTCGGGAATATGGTGGAAGACGCAGGCCGCGAAGGCCAGGTCGAAGCTGCCGTCGGCAAAGGGAATTGTCTTGCCGTCGAAATGCGTGAAGGCGGCCTGGCCGGGAAAGCGCTTGCTGGCGATGTCGAGCGATTCCCGCGAAGGATCGAGCAAGGTGATCTCCGCGTCGGGAAACGCGTTGCGCATATGGCCTAGCGAATTGCCGACGCCGGCGCCGAAATCCAGTATTCGTCGCGGTTTGACACCGGCCCGCCGCAGCGTCGCGGCGACGTCGTCGATCTTGTACCTGGCGAAGAAATCCGGGTTTTCGCCGCTCAGCCTTATGCTTGCGGCATGCTGCTCCTGATATTCCCGCGCAAACCGGTCGAACTCCGCCTCAAGCACGTGCGGCCCTCTTTGCCATCTCCTGCAGGCGATGGACCGGCAATTCGCCGCCCTCCACTGCCTGGCTGCGCGAAACGATCTCGTTGACGAAGTAGAGCGGCCGCCGCTTTGTCTCCATGTACATGCGCCCGAGATACTCGCCGAAGATCCCGAGCACCATAAGCTGGACGCTGCCGAGGATCAGCACGATCGCGGCAAGGCTGGTCCAGCCGGGCAACACGTTCCCGACCGACCATTCGAGCAGCGTGTAGCCGAGCACGACCAGGCCCAGAAGCCCGAACATCATTCCGAGCAGCGAGGCGAACCGCAAAGGGACGATGGAGAAGCTGGTCATCGCGTCGACCGCCAGAAGAAGCATTTTCTTCAGCGGATAATGGGTGGTTCCGGCAAAGCGGCGGTGCCGCTCATAGGGAAAGGCCACCTGTTTCAGCCCGATCCAGCTCACCATGCCGCGAATGAACCTGTAACGCTCTGGCATCGCGTTCAGATGGTCGAGCGCGCGACGGTTCATCAGCCGGAAATCTCCGGTATTGGGGGCTATGTCGACGTCGACCATCCGGCGCAGCAAGCGATAGAACATGGACGCGGAGGCGAGCTTGAACCAGCTTTCGCCATCGCGCGTCAGCCTCTGGCCGTAGACCACATCGAAGCCTTCGTTCATCTTCGTCATCATCGCGCCGAGCAGTTCAGGCGGATCCTGCAGGTCGGCATCGAGAATGAGAATGCGCTGGCCGCGACAGAATTCGAGCCCGGCGCTCAACGCGATCTGATGGCCGTAATTGCGGGCAAGGTCGATGGCGACGACATGGTCGTCCTTTTCAGCCAGCTGGAGAATGGCTTCGCGCGTGCCGTCGGTCGCGCCATCGATGACAAGGACGATCTCGTAGGAAGGGCCTTGTTCAAGGCATGCGGCCGTTACCCGCCGATGCAGTTCGGCCACGCCATCCAGCTCGTTGTAGCATGGGATGACCACCGACAGCATGACGCCGCGTCGCGCGGTGTTTCTCTCCGTCTCCACCAAAGCCTTGCTCCCGCTATCCGATTGGGAATAGCGGCAATTGGTTAGAAAACAGATAAGCCAGCGGGATCGCTGCGGCAGTAGCCGGCAGTCTGCCATGCGCCTGGGCTCGGCTTGCGGCCACACTATGCTCGGTGTCTCGCTATCCCGCAGAACTCCCGGCTTGAAGCGGACAAGCCAAGTGCGTATGTCTGGCTGACGCCCTCTAGCCAGGGTACCTCAATCTGGAGACGGGCCTTGTCCGCATTGACGCGCTTTCTTGGCGACTCGCCGCTCAAGGTGATCCTGAAACTGCTGGTGGTGTCTTTCCTCGTCGGCCTGGTCATGAACGCCTTCGGCTGGTCGCCGATGGATGTGCTCTACGGCATCCGCAAATTCTTCATGGACCTGTGGAATCTTGGCTTCCACGCCATCGACCGTTTCCTCGGCTATATCCTGCTGGGCGCGGCTATCGTCGTGCCGGCGTTCATCCTGTTGAGGCTCGCCAACTACCGGAAGTAGAGCATGATCCCGAACCGCAGGTCCGCGTCAGCGAACCCTGGCACCCGGTTTTTGGACAAGATCGTACTATCGGGCGTGGCCCGCGGCCACCTCGAACAGGATGGCGTGGCGCGCGGCAAGCGTGGGCACGTCAGTTGAATAGCCACCCCCGATGACGCCGCAGACCGGAACGCCCCGCGTGCGAAAGTGGCTGATCACCATGTCGTCGCGGGCGCGCAGGCCGTCATCCGATAGCGACAGCCTGCCAAGCCGGTCCTCAGCATGGACGTCGACGCCGGCATTGTAGAACACGATGTCCCAATGGGCTTGGGCGGAGAGCTCCGGCAGGATGGCGGCGAGCCTCTTCATGTAAGCGGCGTCACCCGTGCCGTCGGGCAGCGCGACATCGAGGTCGGAGGCGATCTTGCGCACGGGGTAGTTGCGGTCGCCATGCATGGAAAAGGTGAACACGCGCGGATCATCAGCGAGAATATCCGCCGTGCCGTCACCCTGATGCACGTCGAGGTCGACGATCAGGATGTTTTGTGCCGCGCCTTCGGCGAGCAGCACCAGCGCGGCGACGGCGACATCGTTGAAGGTGCAGAAGCCCGCTCCTTGCGCGCGCCGCGCATGATGGCTGCCGCCGGCGGTGTTGCAGGCAATGCCGTGGCGCAAGGCCAGCCGCGCCGCCAGCACGGTGCCGCCGGTGGCAAGCTGCGCGCGCAGCGAGACGCGGGGTCCGATCGGAAAACCGATCTCGCGCTCGATCTTCTCGGGCACGCGGCAGTTGACGACCTGGTCGACATAATTCGCCGCATGGGCAAGCTCCAGCCATGACACCGGTGCCGGTTCGGCGGTGCTGAGCGCGTCGGGGCCGGCGAGGCCACGTGAACGCAGCGCCTCCATCAGCAGTGGATATTTGCTCATCGGAAAGCGATGGTTGGTGGCGAAGCCGGCATCGTAGTCGGGATTATGGACGATCTGCAGGGGCATGAACTGGATCCGGCGGCTCGCGCCAGGCCGGGGATTTCGGTTGGCCGTCACGGGAAGAGTGATTGCG
>NZ_RZQY01000333.1:0-6455 GCF_003998575.1 Mesorhizobium sp. M7A.F.Ca.CA.001.10.2.1
CCTCCGATCGTTGTTCTTCACTGGCGTCAATGCGCTCGCCTATGCCGAGGTTTCGGCTGAAGACACCAGCAAGGCGACGCCGATTACAGCGGTGTTCCAGCAGTTGTCGGTCGCGCTCGGCGTGGCGCTGGCCGGCGGAATCCTGGAAGTATCGACGTCAATCCATGGCGGCCCGCTGTCGCTGGACGACTTCCACATTGCCTTCTTCATCGTTGCAGCGGTCTCGGCGGCGGCATCGCTATCCTTCGTCCGGCTGGCACCCGATGCCGGCAACGCCATCTCCGGTCACGGCCGGCTGACAACACCCAAGACGCTGGAAACGGTGAGCCCACCCGGCAACTGATGGCAGCTACGCTTCGGCCTCGCCTTCTGGACGGCCCGATTCGCCCGACGGCGGACCGGCGGTGCCCTGTCAGTCGTCGGCGTCCCCCGGCCCTTCGCTATGGCTCCGGGCGCTCGAGGCCTTCGGAACGTCCACTGGACGTTCCGATCCGCCTGACGGCGGACCGGCCTCTCGCCCCTTGAAGTCCTTGGCCAGCAAATAGAGCTCGACCGATTCATCCCGCGACGCCGGCGGCTTGACGTGATGGACGGAGCGGAAGTTCTTCTTGAGCATCGAGAGCAGCTCGTTTTCGGCGCCGCCCTGGAAGGTCTTGGCGAGGAAATGCCCACCCGGCTTCAGCACCGACAGCGCAAAATCGGCCGCCACCTCGCACAGATGCATGGTGCGGATATGGTCGGTCCGCTTGTGGCCGGTGGTCGGTGCCGCCATGTCGGACAACACGATGTCCGGATCCCCACCCAGCGCCTCGGCCAGCTTCTGCGGCGCCAGCGGATCGAGGAAATCCATCAGCAGCACCGGGGCGCCTGGCACGGCGTCCATTTCCAGATAGTCGATGCCGATGACATGCGGCTTGTCGGCCGTCGATTTCGTCCGCGCGGCGGCGACCTGGCACCAGCCGCCGGGGGCGGCGCCGAGATCGATCACCTTCATGCCGGGTTTCAGGAGATGATGCTTGTCGTCGATCTCGATCAGCTTGTAGGCCGCGCGCGAGCGATAGCCGTCAGCCTTGGAGCGCTGGACATAGGGATCGTTGATGTGGCGCTGCAGCCAGCGGCGCGACGATTCCTTCAGCCCGCTCTTCTTCTTGATCCGCGTCTTCAGCACACGAATGCTGGCTGATCCTGGTTTTTCCGGTTTCTTGGTCATTGCTTATTTCTTCGGTTCGGGCTCACGCTCTGCCACGCCCATCGTTGCGCCAGACGCCATCATCGGCCATCAGTTCGCTCAAAATACCTTCGCGCAGGCCACGATCGGCGACTCGCAGCCGCTCGGACGGCCACACGGCGCGGATCGTCTCGAGGATAGCACAGCCGGCCAGCACCAGATCGGCGCGATCGGCACCGATGCAAGGGTTGGCGCAGCGCTGCTGGAAATCCCAGCCAACCAGTCTTTCGACCATGCGATCGACGCTGTCGCGGTCCATCCACAGCCCATCGACACGGCGGCGATCGTAGCGCTCGAGCTCAAGGTGGACACCGGCCAGCGTCGTCACGGTTCCGGACGTGCCCAGCAGATGGAAATTCGGACTGGCCTTGAGATGGCTCAGCCGATCGCGACCGTCGAAGCTGGCCAGCCGGCCGGCAACGTCGTCGACCATGGCGGCGAAGATCTCGCGCGTCACCGTGCGGCCGCCAAAGCGCTCGGCCAGCGAGACGACGCCGACCGGCAGCGACGTCCACGACACGATATGATTGGCCAGCCTTGGCGAACGGCGGCCAGCGAGATCGATGAGCGCGATTTCCGACGAACCACCGCCAATATCGAACAGGACGACGCCTTGGGTGTCGCGCTCGACCAGCGAGCCGCAGCCGGACACCGCCAGCCGCGCTTCGGTCTGGCGGTCGATGATCTCAAGCTTCAGGCCCGCCTCGCGTTCCACGCGGTCGATGAACTCGACGCCGTTTTCGGCCGTGCGGCAGGCCTCGGTGGCGATCAGCCGGGCTTTTCTGATCTTGCGGTTGCGCAATTTGTCGCCGCAGATTTTCAGCGCCTCGACCGCGCGGTCCATCGCCGGCTGGCCGAGCCGGCCATTGGCGGTGAGCCCCTCGCCCAGCCGGACGATGCGCGAAAAAGCGTCGATGACGCGGAACTGGCCATGCCGCGTCGGCACGGCCACCAGCAGCCGGCAATTGTTGGTGCCAAGGTCAAGCGCCGCAAACACCGGAAGCTCCTGGACCGGCGGCCGACGGGCGCTCTGTTCCGGCCGTGGCACCACAGCGACGGGCGAGGCCACCGATTCCGACGGTCTGTGGGCCTCCGCCGCCGGGACACCGGTCTCGCCCGGCGCCGGCGATCGATTCTCCGTGGGACGTGTCTCGTCGCGCGCAAAAACCTTGCGCCCGCGCCTTCGCTTGCGCCGCTTCTTGGGCTTGCCTTTGTGGGGTGCGTCGCCCGCCTGCCCGTCCGCGGAGCGGAGCTCCGTCGGGCGGCGTTGCTGCCAGCTTGCATTCCCCGGGCCAGCCGACCGCCGGGAAGCGCTGGACACGCCCACCTCCGGCGCGCCGGCGCCGGTGTCGTGGTCTTCCACTGTCGTTCCTTCCGGCGCCGCGCGAACCTATGATGGACGCAGCAGGCGCTTCAGTGTTTTAAGTTGCCGCCAGACTAACAGCGCCGCGCCCGATCACCAAGAGCCGCGTGCCGAATTTTGCCGGCAGGCCGCAAACCGCCGTTCCGGGGCGGCCGCGTAATGAACCCGCACGCCGCAGTTGCCGGCGCTACGCCTGCCGGCACCTCTTTCGGCCGCTCACTGCGGCAAATCTAGCCGGCCGACGCTGCGACAAGGGTTCGCGGTTGAATAGCCGGCTTCGATGAGGCATTTCTGAAATGAGCGGAAGAATCCGGCAAAGCCGGCCTCCCACCAGCCACGAAAAGGAAGCGGACCCGCAACGCATGGCAGTCAGGCAATGAACTGGAGACGCTATTTCTGGCCGGTTGTGGGCATCGCCGCCGTGATCTTCTCGCTGCTGCTGCTCTGGCACGAATTGCGCGGCGTTTCGCTCGACGACGTCTGGGACGGTATCACCGCCATTCCGACCCGGGGCTGGATCCTTGCCGCGCTGAGTTCG
The DNA here is from genome assembly GCF_003998575.1 of Mesorhizobium sp. M7A.F.Ca.CA.001.10.2.1. Classification (NCBI taxonomy): domain Bacteria; kingdom Pseudomonadati; phylum Pseudomonadota; class Alphaproteobacteria; order Hyphomicrobiales; family Phyllobacteriaceae; genus Mesorhizobium; species Mesorhizobium sp. M7A.F.Ca.CA.001.10.2.1. Next base: position 3,130 of record NZ_RZQY01000333.1, read on the forward strand.
ATCATCGCCTATGCCTCGCTTGCCGGCTACGACCACATCGCGCTCCTGCATATCGGCAAGCGCGTGTCGTGGCTGTTCGTCACGCTGTGCTCCTTCACCACCTATGCGCTGTCGCACAACATTGGCGGCTCGGTGTTTTCCGGCGCCGTCATCCGCTACCGCGCCTATGGTACCAGAGGCCTGACCGGACAGGATGTCGGCGTGCTGGTGGCGGTCTGCTGGATCACCTTCGTGCTGTCGACGATTTTGGCCTCGGGCCTGGTTCTGGTGTTCGAGCCTGAGATACTCGACCGGTTTTCCGGCATCGCCCATCATGGCCTGTCGGAAGCGGCCGGCATCGCGATGCTGCTGCTCGTCGCCGCCTATGTCTTCGGCAGCTGGCTGCATCTGCGCCCGCTGAAGATCGCCAGCTTTCAGCTGCATTATCCGGCGCTGCCGATCGTCGCGCGGCAGTTGCTGATCGGCCCGATCGAGTTGCTGGCCGCCGCCGCGATCATCTTCTTTGCCCTGCCCGCAGCCCACAATCCCGGCTACTTCGTCATACTGGGCGTCTTCCTCGTCTCCTTCTCGATCGCGCAGATCTCGCACGCGCCGGGCGGGCTCGGCGTGTTCGAGGTGGTGTTTCTCGCCGGCCTGTCGGACATGGATCCGGTCGGCGTGCTGGCGGCGCTGCTGGTGTTCCGGCTGTTCTACCTGATCATCCCGCTGATTCTTGGCCTGGGTGTGGTGCTGTTCTTCGAACGCTCGCAGTTCAGCCGGACGGAGCCTTGAGGAGCGGGATTGGATCTGGAGGCCGCGCGCCGGCATCTGAAGTGCGGCGCCTGAAATCACCTGACGAAACGTGCCATTGAACCACAGAGCAGGCTTGACTATTTTCCGCTGGCGGCTACAAGGCAGCGCTCACAGCGGCTTGCCCGCTCGGCCCGCACGGTTCATGACCGCGCCTGCTGGGGAATAGGTTAACGGTAGACCCACGGACTCTGACTCCGTTAGTCCTGGTTCGAATCCAGGTTCCCCAGCCAAGATAAACCCACTGAAAACACTGAATTCTTGCCGCCAACCGAAACTTGGTGGTGCATGCCGCTGTGACAAAATAAGCGAAAAATAAGCGAATTTTAGCTGCCGCTTATTTTCCAGCCGCTTGGCCATCTTGCCGCAGGCTTTTCCTTTCGCGCTGGCCACACCATTTTCGGCCATGCCGCCATCCGATGCTTTCGCCGCGATGATAGCCGGGCTTTAGGCGGCGGCTTGAGTCGCGCCGATATCGCTAGCAGAGCCGGGGTTTCGCAGAACGACGATTCGGCGCTGCATCCATGGCAACAAATCGCGACCACATGGCCGGGAGGGCGGCGCGCGTTGAGCGCTTGCACCGGGAGGTGGTCGCCGGACCAAGACGCAATCCTACGCCTAAGCTTCTTTTTTTTCGAGCCATTGGATGAAGCCGAGATTTCGAGTGCGGTACTGGTTGATAGCGCTTTCCCTGCCAATTTCTTTGACCGCCTTGGCGAATCGCGTCAGTATTTCGATCATCTCGGGCGTGGCGTCGATCAGGTTCATGTAACGGCGTAGGCCGGCGAGCATGTCCCTCAGTTCCTCACCCTCATGCCCCTTGAGAATCTGGACATAACTTTCCACATCAATCGTAGCCGCTTCAGCCAGCAGTTCCGGATCGGTGATATTCTTGGCGAGCGCCATCACAGTCTCGTCGGTTGTGCGCTTCGGTTTCGTGGCGTTTTCAGCTTCCTTGATCCGCTTGAGCAGTTCAGGGGACAACTCCCGGCCGAACTCGTACAATCTATCGGTATCGAAGGCGGCGGGCTCATCCTTCTTTTCCCGGATGTATAGTGTGACCAGCTCTTCTGCGCGCGGATCTCCCAACTCACGGAACGTGCGCTCGACGCTCACTAAGTCGCCGAGGTCCAAGTACTTAAGCTCGCTTGCAAAAACCTCGACGAACCTGTCGAGTATGGGCTTGATCGGCTTCGTGAAGGACAGATGTAGGTCATCCCAAAGCTCCCGCATGGCTTCTTTTGCCTTGCGGTACATATCAGCCTCATTCAGCTCCTTCGCGTGCGCGTTCAGCCGCGATTGATCGAAGTATCCATTCTGGACAGCCTCAAGGAGGGTCAGGTCGAACGCGCTGGTGCCTGTGTACCGGTATTGGACAAGCAGGTCGCGCCATTTCAGGTCGAGGTCGGCGTCCTCCTTGATCGGGTTATAAGCGTTGACTCGCTTCAGGTAGTCGAGCGGTGGTGCGCCCTTTGGCTGAAGGTAACTCCAGGCGAGTAGGGTGATTGTCCGAACAGCATCCATTGTCACGCTAAAGGAATATCCGGCGAGCATAGGCGCGACCTGCTTAGCCAGAGCTAGAATTTTCCAGATCACTCGGACGTTCTTGATGCCCAGCAGGATAGCATGCTGACGGACCATGGCGGCGATGTTGTCACCGTCCCCCGGAATAGCGATGTCGGCAATCTCGGCGCAAGAAGGGTCGAACCGCAAGTACAAGTCCACCACCTTCTCTAAGTAGGACTCGAATTCACCCTTGTCCTCTAGTTGCTCGTCATTGAGGATCAGCACAACCTTGCACTTCCGATCGTCTCTGAGCTGGGAGATGTAGCCCAACACATCGACGCTTCTGAGCCCATCGCCCTTGCGTTCCAGATCATCGACCAGGACGATCTGATTGCGGATGCTGAGTGCTGCTGCTTCAACGGCTGCTTCACTGGCACTACCGGTAAGAGATGCGAAAACCTTCCATACGACGTTGGAGGATTTCGCCTCGTTTATGTAGTCGGTGTGTCGTTAAAATCGAACGGCTTTCCGATTTTCTCAATCGCCACCGTGGACTGAAAAATGTCGCGCTTGATGTCTTGAATCGAGTTCAGGCCGAACAATGAGACTTTTGCGTAACGTTTCAGCTTGAGTTTTTTACTGAGGACCGCCTTCGAGAGAACATCGTCCCAGGTATATGTCTTGCCCGTGCCCCAATCACCGCGGATACACAGAACCTGCTCCTTATTTGACGCTAGAAACTGACCGATGGCTTCACGCACCCGCTGCACTGACATAATACCCCCCTCCGCAAGTAGCGGACAAATGTAGCTGTCCTGCGCCAAGATGCCAGGGCCGGACGACGGCGTTACGCGTGACGAGCGTCTTTCGCCCAGAAGATGGTCTCTGGAAGATCGTGCATCGTCACGCCGATCCGATAACGACGGCTCAGCGGGCCAATTCGGTACTCCGCCGATAGACGCTATTATCGATCTGGCGCCTGGGTGCGGAACATGGTCCTTTAATTAAATTAGCAGAAATGCATAAAAAGG
>NZ_RZQY01000334.1:0-6451 GCF_003998575.1 Mesorhizobium sp. M7A.F.Ca.CA.001.10.2.1
GAACCGCGGCAAGTACCGCGTCGGCCAGCCGCCCGGCCTGCGCCGTATTGCAATTGGGCATCAGCAGCGCGAACTCGTCACCGCCCAGGCGCGCGGCATGCGCCGTCGGGGGAAGGCAGCCCAGAATGCCTAGGGCAACGCTTTTCAGTGCCAGGTCGCCGGCCGCGTGGCCGGCAAAATCGTTGAGCGCCTTGAAGTAGTCGAGATCGACGTAGAACACGGAAAGCGGCAGCAACTGCGGGGCCGCGATGTGATCGGCCAGCAGCCGGTCGAACGCGGCGCGGTTCAAGAGACCGGTGAGCGCGTCATGGCGGGCCGCATAGGCAAGCTCCTGCTCGCGCTGCTTGTCTTCGGTGATGTCGCGCACCGTGCCCAGGATCTGCCCCGCCAGCCGGCGGTCCGGGATTTGCGGGTCGGCGATGAAACGCAGCAGGGATTCTATGTGCCGGACCTCTCCGTCGCGCCGGACGATGCGGTATTGCACGGCGGTGACCTTGTCCGTTTCGAGCGGCACCAGATGCGCGCGCGACGCGGCCTCCTTATCGTCCGGATGCAGATAGCCGAACCAGTGGTCGCGCTCGACTTCGGCGGTGTCGGAGACAAGCCCGAAAATCTCCCTGGTGCGTTCGTCCCAATAGCTTTTGCCGGTGGCGAGGTCGTGGTGCCAGATGCCGGTACCGCTGGCGGCAAGCGCCAGGCGGAAGCGCACATTGACCTGCTCGAGTTCGGCTTCGGCCGCCTTCTGCTTGGAGATGTCGGTCTGCACACCCATCAGCCTGAGCGGCTTTCCCATCGCGTCGCGCTCGACGGCGCCGCCGCGATCGAGCACCCACACCCAGTGTCCCTGCTTGTGCTTCAGCCGCAATTCGGTCTCGATGGCGTCGGTCAGGCCGGCAATGTGGCGGTCGCCGCTGGCCAGCGCCCGCTCGCGGTCGTCGGGATGGGTCAGTTGCAGCCACAGGTCGCTGGTGTTGGCAAGTTCGCTCTCATCGTAGCCCAGCATCCGCGCCCAGGTCGCGGAATAGAAGCAGTCGCCGGTTACAAGATCCCAGTCCCAGACACCAAGATGGGCGCGCTCCAGGGCCTTGGCCCAGAACGTTCCATTGCGACTTTTCTTGCCCTGACGCGCCATCGTCTGCTTCGCCTGCTCCACCGCAGGGCAATCTGCGGCAAAACCAGAGAAGAAACAGTTACCACGGCGATGGCGGGCTGCTTTGTTGGCTCCTCACCTGCCGCCTCTGCTCTTCGATTGGCCGGCAAGAACCGGAGTTTCGCATCGGCCGGATGTTCCTAGTCATGGCTCCAGGTCATCGGCCAATCCGGTGATCCCGGATCATCGGCGGCGCCGATGATCACATTGCAGAGACAAGAGGATCTTCCAATGACCAGACAAGAAGACAACAAGGCCGTCGTCGTCAGATGGTTCACCGACTTCTGGGGTGAAAGCTGCGACCTGTCCGTCGTCGACGACATCGCGGCACCCGACATGCTGCTGAAATACTCGCTGCACGAGCCGCGCCGCGGCCGCGACGAAATCAAGGCCTTCATGAGCGGCTTCCGCGCCGCCTTCCCGGACCTCAGCTTCTGGGCCACGGCCGACCTGATTGCCGAGGGCGACTATGTCGTCGGCCAGTGGGAGGGCGGCGGCACGCATACCGGCCCGGCCTTCGGCGATTTCCTCGCCGGCTCGCTGCCGGCCGCCACCGGCCGCACGATGCGTTTCACCGGCACCACGGTGCTGAAGGTGGTCGACGGCAGGATCGTCGAGGAGATCGGCCTCGATGACGGCGTCGCCGCCCTCACCCAGCTCGGCTTGATGAAGGCTGCCTGATTCGAAAGGGCTATCGCCGTCCAGGCGATGGCCCACCTTCAACGGGATCGGCGGCTTCGATCGGATAGTGCTTGTCCTCATAGGCCTCGATCAGAGTTGCGAGAACGTCGAACCGGTCACCATCGCGAGAGCCGACCTCCGGCTCATTTTCGAAATATTTAGTGATTTCGGCGATCGCCCAATCGTAATCGGCTTCGGTCTTAATGGGTCGAATGTTTTCCATCACACCATACTCTTTGTGCGTGCCGACGAACAGGCTTGCACCCTCCTGACCCTTGTCAAGAAACGGGTGGCGAGGCCGGCCTTTGGCGGCTTCAATGCGGCCATGTTCATCACCCTGGCCAAGAATCTGAAATCCACGCCGCTGCAAGCCGCCGACGATCCGCGCTGGGCGCGAATCGTCGCGCGCGACAAGTCGGCCGACGGCGCATTCTGGTATTCGGTGGCGACGACCGGTGTCTATTGCCGGCCTTCCTGCCCGTCTCGGCGCGCCAATCCGAAAAATGTGCAATTGCACGACACGCTCGATCAGGCCAGGGCCACCGGCTTTCGCCCGTGCCGGCGCTGCGACCCGGATGGCCCGTCGCTCGAGGCCGGCAACGCGGCGATGGTCGCCGCTGCTTGCCGCAGGATCGAGCAGAGCCAGGAAGAACCGTCGCTCGCTGAACTGGCTGATGCCGCCGGCCGCAGCGCCGGTTATTTCCATCGTATCTTCAAGGCGGCCACCGGGCTGACACCGAAGGACTATGCCGCCGCGCACCGCGCAGCCAGGGTTCGTCAGGGCCTGGAAGACGGCGCCAGCGTGACGACGGCGATCTACGATGCCGGCTTCAATTCGAGCGGACGTTTTTATGAGAAATCCACTGGCATGCTCGGCATGACGCCGACGCGCTATCGCGCCGGCGGCGCCGATGAAGAGATCCGCTTCGCCGTCGGCGAGACCTCGCTCGGCACCATCCTGGTCGCGTCCAGTCAAAAGGGCGTCGCCTCGATCCTGCTCGGCGACGATCCTGACGCACTGGTGCGCGACCTGCAGGACCGTTTCCCCAGGGCACGGCTAATCGGCGGCGATCACGACTACGAGGCGCTGGTCGCCCGCGTCGTCGGTTTCGTCGAAGTTCCGGCGCTCGGTCTCGATTTGCCGCTCGACGTGCGCGGCACGGCGTTCCAGCAGCGCGTCTGGCAGGCCTTGCGCGACATCCCCGCCGGCCGCACGGTTTCCTATGCCGAGATCGCGCGGCGCATCGGCTCACCGAAGGCGACCCGCGCCATCGCCGCCGCCTGCGCCGCCAACAATCTTGCCGTCGCCATTCCCTGCCACCGCGTGACCCGCAGGGATGGCGCCCTGTCCGGCTACGCCTGGGGCGCGGAGCGCAAGCGCGCGCTGCTGGAGCGTGAGGCCGGCGAATCTGACAGCGCCTACCGATCCGCGCGGAGATGACGGCCAAGCATGCGCGCGATGGCAAGATCTCATGACAGCGTCACCAATCGGACAGCTCGCACCACCGCCGCCGGCAACCGCGCGAAGTCCCATGTCATGGCCGCCATCGGCGGGCTGGTCGATGAGGGTAAGGCTGAGTGGAACCACACCGCAACCGGCGACATCGAGCTGCGCCTGCTGAGCGGTGAAGTGTTCGTGCTCGGCGAGGTGTCGGTCACGCGTGTCGAATGAGCATGCTTGGCTGAAGTGCGGACGGTTCAAAATCAGCACTCTATGGCGCGCCCCTCTGTCCTACCGGACATCTCCCCCACAAGGAGGGAGATTGGCAGTTCCGGCGCCGGCTCTCGTCCTGCAACGTTGGAGATTGGCGAAGGCGGTGGTGACAGCCAATCTCCCCACCCGTGGGGGAGATGTCCGGTAGGACAGAGGAGGGCGCCATAGAGCACCTACCTTTGCGCCTTTCAGGCAGATTTGAATTTGAAAGCAAGCACCGGAGTGAGACACGGCCGACACCGTGGCTAGGGTTCAGCCACAAACAAAGGAGTGAAGGCAATGAACCTTATACAAACCACTATGCCGATGGCCGCCTGCAACGTCGCCGCCCTCGGCACCATCGCCTATGCCATCGGCGAATCCCCCATCGGCAAAATCCTGGCGGCGCGCAGCGATATCGGCGTCTGCGCCATCCTGATCGGCTCGGATGCCGACACACTGGAGCAGGATCTCGCCAACCGCTTCCCAGGCAAGATACTGGCCAAGGACGAGGCCGCACTGCGCGACGATCTCGCGGCAATCGCGCGCTTCATCGAAATGCCCGGCGTCGGCTTCGACCTGCCGCTCGACCTGCGCCACGGCACGCCATTCCAGCAGCGCGTGTGGGAGGCGCTCCGAGGCATCCCGTGCGGCGGCACCATCACCTACACCGCGCTCGCCCGGCATATCGGCCAGCCGAACGGCGCCCGCGCCGTGGCGACGGCCTGTGCGGCCAATGCAATCGCGCTGGGCATTCCCTGTCACCGTGTTGTCCGCGCCGCCGGCACGCTGTCGGGCTACCGCTGGGGCGTCGAGCGCAAGCGCGCCCTGCTCTACAAGGAGGCTACGATATGAATGCCCATGCCAAGGTTGCCGCATCGGCGGTTGAAGCTGCTCAGACACGTGTTGCTGATTACGACTGGCCCGCCCTTGCCGCCGAACTGGACGGCTTCGGCTGCGCGGTGATTGAAAAGCTGCTGTCGCCCGAAGAGTGCCGACAGATCGCCGACCTCTATCCCGAGGAGAAGCATTTCCGCAGCCACATCCATATGGCCAGGCACGGCTTCGGCAAGGGCGAGTACCGCTATTTCCGCTATCCCTTGCCCGACCTCCTGGGTGGCCTGCGCAGCGCGCTCTATCCCAGGCTGGCCGAGGTCGCCAATCGGTGGAACGAGCGCATGGGGCAGGCCATGCGCTATCCCACGACGCATGCCGCGTTTCTCGAGCAGTGCCATGCCGCCGGCCAGACACGGCCGACGCCGCTGCTGCTGCAATATGTGCCTGGCGACTTCAACTGCCTGCACCAGGATCTCTATGGCGATCTCGCCTTTCCGCTGCAGGTGGCGATCCTGCTCTCCGAACCGGGCCGGGATTTCACAGGCGGCGAGTTCGCGCTGACCGAGCAGCGCCCGCGCATGCAGAGCCGAGTCGAAGTGGTGCCGCTGCGGCAGGGCGACGCCGTTGTGTTCGCCGTCCACAACCGGCCGGTGCAGGGCACCAAAGGCAACTACCGCGTCAATCTGCGCCACGGCGTCAGCCGGCTGCGCTCAGGCATGCGCCACACGGTAGGGATTATTTTCCACGATGCGAAGTGAGCAGGGAGAAGATGGAGGTTCCCCTCACCCCGCCGGTGCATAACGGCTGACCACCATGCCGCAGGCATAGGCCTTCGAGCCGAGCAGCCGCAGGTTCCTAAAACCGCCCTGATCAAAAACCCGGCGGCCCGCCCCCAGCACCGCCGGGTTGACGAACAGCTGGAACTCGTCGACCAGCCCGGCCGCGATCAGCGCTGACGCGAAACCGGCGCCGCCGAACACGGCAATGTCGCCACCCTCGCCCGTCTTCAGCGCGTTGACCTCGCGCGGCAGGTCGCCGCTGGCCACACTGGTGCGCTCCCAAGCCGGCTCCCAGGCCGATTGCTTGAGCTTGTTGCTGAGCACCACCTTGCGGGCGTCGACGATGCGCTGCGCAAAGGCGTAGAACGGATCGTGCGGAAACTTCTTCGCCGCAGTGCCCCAATGGGTGAGGTAGCCCTCCTGTGCCATTTTGCGGCTGAGCAGGATGGTATCGACGCCTGCGAAGACAGCGTTGAAGTCCTGCTTCAGCGCATCGTCCCAGGCGCTCTCGTCACCCCACTCCCAGAGCTGCCAGGAATGGTCCTCGGTGGCGCCGACAAAGCCGTCGACCGATATCTGCATCTGCAGGACCAGCTTTTTCACCGTCATTCTCCTCACGGCCATCGCAAAATAGTTTACATTTGGAACCGTTGACGCAAGGCCAAAACGATGTCAATAGTAAAGTGATTTAAAAATGGAACCATAGATGTCGACGCGCGAAAAATCCGACTGCCCGATCAACCTGTCGCTCGAACTGATCGGCGACCGTTGGACGCTGCTCATCATCCGCGACATGGCTTTCGCCGGCAAAAGGCACTTTCGCGAATTCCTGCAATCCGACGAAGGCATCTCCTCGCGCACGCTGGCCGAGCGACTGCAGACGCTTCAGGAGGAAGGCATCCTCACCAGAAGCGACGACCCGACGCATGGCTTGAGAACGGTCTACCGGCTGACCGAGGCAGGTATCGACCTCTTGCCGGTGCTGGCGACGCTCGGCGCCTGGGGCAGCAAGCACCGCAAGGCCGACGATAGGCTGGCGCGGATTGCCGAAGAACTGGCGGCGGGTGGCGAGGCGGAACTGGAACGGATGAAGGCGGCGCTGCGGGCGGAGCATATTGTCTAGGTGATTGCGCTCGAACTGGCTTGGCTGTTGCTGCACAAATCGCCCCTCGCTTGACAACGACCCGTGCTTGTTCTTTATTTGTTCCAATTCTATCAGCAACTGTGATGTGCGGTCGGGATGGAAACGACAGCCACCATCCTGCATGCCGATCTCGACGCTTTCTACGCCTCGGTCGAGCAGTTGCTCGA
>NZ_RZQY01000335.1:0-6427 GCF_003998575.1 Mesorhizobium sp. M7A.F.Ca.CA.001.10.2.1
GCAGGCGCCGGCCGCTCCCGCCGCCCCGGCTCTGGCCGCACCGGCGCCTGCCCAATAGCCAGATATCATCTCGACGACCTTGAAAAAGCCGGGTTCAGCCCGGCTTTTTTGTTGGGAAAACCGCATAGGCGGCGACAAAGCCGCGCATGGCGGTTTTCACGAGCGCCAAATCATCTAGATTGCCATGAACGGGCATTGCGAAGAGGATAGTGCATGACGGTTGGCCGAACGCTTCTCAAGTCGTTGCTGGCGGCAGCCCTTCTGGCGGCGGGCTTGCAGGCTGCCCGCGCCGACGAATGGCGCACCACCTCATCGCTGATCGGCGAGTCCAAATACGGCGCCAATTTCCAGCACTACGACTACGTCAACCCGAACGCGCTCAAGGGCGGCACGCTGAATTCGGTGGTGCCAGGTACATTCGACAGCTTCAATCCCTACGTGGTCCAGGGATCACCGGCCGCCGGCCTCGTCGGGTTTGGCGGCGGCCTGCTCTACGACACGCTGATGGAGCAGGCGACCGATGAAGGCAGCACCAGCCATCCACTGATCGCCGATGCCTACAAATATCCTGATGATTATTCCTCCGCGACCTACCGGCTCGATCCGCGCGCCAAATGGCATGACGGCCAGCCGATCACCGTCGATGACGTGATCTGGTCGTTTCATGTGCTGAAGGCCAACAGCCCGCAATACAGCCGCTATTTTGAGAATGTCACCGATGCGGTGGCGATTTCGGATCGCGAGGTGGAGTTCCATTTCAACCAGAAGGGCAATCGCGAACTGCCCAAGATCATCGGCGACCTTGCCGTGCTGCCGAAACATTGGTGGGAAGGCACCGATGCCAACGGCAAGAAGCGGGACGTAACCAAGCCGACGCTGGAAATTCCGCTCGGTTCGGCCGCCTACAAGATCACCAGCTTCAAGCCGGGTTCGGAAATCATCTGGCAGCGTGTGCCGGACTATTGGGCGGCCAAGCTGCCGGTGAAGATCGGCCGTGAGAATTTCGACACCCGACGCTACACCTATATTCTGGACGACAACGCTGCCTGGCTCGCCTTCACCAAGGGTGGGCTGGAAGACATCAACCGCGAATACAGTTCGCGCAAATGGGCGACGGCTTACAATTTCCCGGCATTCCAAGCCGGCGATGTCATCAAGAAGGATTTCCAGACCCAGGCGCCGGAACCGATGCAGGGCTTCGTCCTCAACCAGCGGCGGCCGCTGTTCCAGGACCGGCTGGTGCGTGAAGCGCTGACCATTCCGTTCGATTTCGAGAGCATGAACCGCACACTGTTCTTCGGCTTCAACACCCGCACGTCGAGCTATTTCCAAGGCACCGAACTGGCCTCGAACGGGTTGCCGCAGGGCAAGGAACTGGAAATCCTGGAAAAATACCGAGACAAGCTGCCGCCCGAACTTTTCACCCAGGAATTCAAGCTGCCGGTTTATGATTCACCGCAGGCGGAACGGAAGTACCTGAAACAGGCGGTCGATCTCTTCGCCAAGGCGGGCTGGGTGATCAAGGGCGGCAAGATGGTCAATGCCAAGACCGGCGCGCCGTTCAAGTTTGAAATCCTCGGTTGGAACGACACCGACCAGGTCATCGCCAGCCCCTACATCGCCAATCTGCGCAAGATCGGCGTCGACGCCACTTTGCGCATCATCGACCAGACGCAGTACATCAACCGCGTCAACAATTTCGATTTCGATGTCGTTACCGGGATGCTGCAGCAGTCGGAATCGCCGGGCAACGAGCAGCGCGACTTCTGGAGCTCGAAAGCTGCCGACTCGCCCGGTTCGCGCAATCTGATGGGCATCAAGGACCCGACCGTCGACGCGCTGGTCGATCGCATTATCTTCGCGACCGATCGCGACGATCTCGTCGCCGCCACCCATGCGCTCGACCGCATCCTGCTGTGGAACTTCTACGTGGTTCCCCAATATTACCGGTCGGCGGTGTGGCTGGCCTATTGGGACAAGTTCAAATTCCCCGACAAGCAGCCTGCCTATGCCGGAGCCGACATCGATTCCTGGTGGATCGACCCGGACAAGGAGAAGGCGCTGGCGGCCAAATACAAGGGTGGCAATTGATGGCGGCCCTTGCCCGCCGCGACTTCCTGGCCCTGGGCAGTGCCGCGGCAGCCGCCGCCTTGTTGCCCGGCCGGGCCTTCGCCGAAATTGCGACCGGCACCAAGCTGCATGGCCTGTCGGCCTTCGGCGACCTCAAATACAACCCCGATTTCGCGCATTTCGACTACGTCAATCCGGACGCCCCAAAAGGCGGCCAGATGAATTTCGCGCCGCCGAACTCGACCCTCAATCAGAGCTTCCTGACCTTCAACACCCTGAATTTCCTGGTGTTGAAGGGAGAGGCTCCGCCGCGCGCCGAACTCTGTTTCGATTCCCTGATGACAAGCGCGCTCGATGAGCCGGATGCGGCCTACGGCCTGCTCGCCGAAACCGTTACCCTGTCGCCAGACCGCAACGGTTTCCGCTTCGCCCTGCGACCGCAAGCGCGTTTCCATGACGGCTCGCCGCTGACCGCGGACGACGTTGTCTTCGCGCTGAAGCTTTATAAGGACAAGGGCCATCCGAACCTTTCCCAGGCGTTGCGGTACATGACCGACGCGGTTGCGGTCGATCCCGCCACCGTCAACCTCACTTTCAACGGCGAACAGTCAGCGCAAAACATCCTGGCGATCGTGGGGATGCCGATCGTCTCCAAGGCCTTTTATACGGCCAATGATTTCGATGCCTCGACCATGACACCGCCGCTTGGCTCGGGTCCCTACAAGATTGGACGCGTGGCGGCCGGACAGACTGTCGAATATGACCGCGTGGCCGACTATTGGGGCCGCGATCTCCCAGTGAACCGCGGCCTCTACAATTTCGACCGCATCCGCATCGACTTCTATCTTGACCGGCAGGCGGCGTTCGAAGCCTTCAAGAAAGGCGACACGCATTTTCGCGAGGAATTCACCTCACGGGTATGGGCGACCGGATATGACTTTCCGGCGCTGAAGGACGGCAAGGTCGTCAAACGGGAATTTCCCGGCGAGAAGACGCCGGACATGCAGAGCGTCGCACTGAACCAGCGTCGTCCGCAATTCCGCGATGAGCGGGTGCGGCGGGCGATCGCCAGGTGCTTCGATTTCGAATGGATGAAGCGGGCCTTGTTTTACGGCTCCTACGAGCGTTCTCAATCGAACTTCGAACGGTCGGATTACAAGGCCGAAGGCCTGCCCTCGCCTGAGGAATTGGCCCTGCTGGAGCCGTTCCGGGCCGAATTGCCGCCAGAGGTTTTTGGTGAAGCGGTGACGCAGCCCCTTTCCGACGGTTCGGGCCATGACCGCAAGCTGCTGGGCGAGGCTTCGAGATTGCTTGCGCAGGCCGGCTGGAAGCGCGATGGCAGTTTCGTCGTCAACGACAAGGGTGAGCGGCTGCGGGTCGAAATGCTGGCGGAGGACGACGGCATCGTTCGCATCTACACCCCTTGGTCCGAGAATATGAAGGCGATCGGGATCGACGCATCGATCCGGCAAATCGATTCGGCGCAGTATGAGCAGCGGCACAGCAATTACGACTTCGATCTTGCCTTGCTGCATTGGTCGATCGGGGCGACGCCGACCGACGACAGCCTGCAGATGCTCTATGATTCCCGGATGGCGAAAATCCCGGGGCAGCGCAACTATCCGGGCACGGAAAGCAAGGCCATCGACGCCCTGATCGCGGCAGCCGGCAAGGCGAAAGACCGTATAGAACTCGTCACGGCGCTCAGAGCGCTCGACCGGGTCTTGCGCGCGCGGCTGGACTGGATTCCAACATACTATCTGGCGAATCACCGCGTCGCCTATTGGGACATGTTCGGCTTTGTCGAACAGAAGCCCGATTTCGGCTTTCCGGTCGAGACGCTGTGGTGGTTCGATAAGGGCAAGGCGGCAAAAATTGGCAAAGGCTGAGATGTTCGCTCAAGCGGGGCAAAAGGCCTGATGGGCGCCTATATCCTGCGCCGCATCCTGTTGATGATCCCGACCCTGTTCGGCATCATGGCGATATCCTTCGCCGTCATCCAGTTCGCCCCCGGCGGTCCGGTCGAACAGGTCATCGCCCGGCTGACCAATCAGGGCGGCAGCGACCGCCTCGGCGGCGGTGGCGGCGACGCGGGCGCTGGCAGCAATTTCGATGCAGCCGGTGACGTCAGTTCGAAATATCGCGGGGCGCAGGGGCTCGATCCGGAATTCATCAAGAAGCTGGAAAAGCAGTTCGGCTTCGACAAGCCGCCGCTCGAGCGCTTCGGCATGATGCTGTGGAACTATGCCCGCTTCGATTTCGGCGACAGCTATTTCCGCGACATTTCGGTGCTCGACCTGATCCTGGAGAAGATGCCGGTGTCGATCTCGATCGGGCTGTGGATCACGCTTTTGTCCTACCTGATCTCGATCCCGCTCGGCATCCGCAAGGCGGTCAAGGACGGCACTCCCTTCGACGTCTGGACCAGCGGCGTCGTCATTGTCGGCTATGCCATTCCGGGCTTCCTGTTCGGCATCATGCTGATGGTGCTGTTTGCCGGCGGGTCGTTCTGGGACTGGTTTCCGTTGCGCGGCCTCACCTCGGACAATTGGGATCAATTGTCCTGGTGGGGAAAGATCGTCGACTATTTCTGGCACATGACCTTGCCGCTGACCGCGCTGGTGCTGTCGGCCTTCGCCACCACGACGCTATTGACCAAGAACTCGTTCCTCGAAGAAATCCGCAAGCAGTATGTGGTGACGGCGCGGGCCAAGGGCCTGTCGGAACGGCAGGTGCTCTACGGCCACGTCTTCCGCAACGCCATGCTGATCGTCATCGCCGGCTTTCCCGGCGCCTTCATCTCGGCCTTCTTCACCGGCTCGCTGCTGATCGAGAACATCTTTTCCCTCGACGGCCTCGGCCTGCTCGGCTTCCGGTCGGTGGTCGAGCGCGACTATCCCGTGGTGTTCGCCAATCTTTACATCTTCTCGCTGCTCGGGCTGTTCGTCGGTCTCTTGTCCGACCTGCTCTACACCTGGGTCGATCCGCGCATCGATTTCGAGCGGAGAGACATCTGATGTCGGAGGCTACAGTCCCCGTGGACGCGGCACCCGCGCGGATCAAGCGGCCGTTTCTGTCGCCGCTCAACAAGCGGCGCCTGCAGAACTTCAGAGCCAACCGGCGCGGCTACTGGTCGCTGTGGATCTTCCTCGTCCTGTTCGTGCTGTCGCTGTTTTCCGAGTTCATCGCCAACGACAAGCCGATCATCGCCTCCTACAAGGGCGAGATCCTGTTTCCGGTGCTGGTCGCCTACCCCGAGGAAAAATTCGGCGGTTTCTATGCCGTCACCGATTATCGCGACCCGGTCATCCAGGACGAGATCAACGCCAATGGCTGGATGATCTGGCCACCGGTGCGCTACTCCTATCAGACCGTCAACAACGCCATTCCGGAAGCAGCGCCGGCCAGGCCGTCTTGGCAGTATGACGCCACGAAGCGCTGCAACCAGTATCCGAAGGGTGCCGCCGACCCCGCCTGCATCGTCGGCAACTGGAATTGGCTCGGTACCGACGACCAGGCGCGCGACGTGCTGGCGCGCGTCATCTACGGCTTCCGCATTTCGGTGCTGTTCGGCCTGATCCTGACCGCCGGCTCGGCCTTGATCGGCGTCGCGGCCGGCGCCGTGCAAGGCTATTTCGGCGGCTGGACGGATCTCTTGTTCCAGCGTTTCATCGAAATCTGGTCGGCGATCCCGGTGCTCTATCTCCTGCTCATCGTCGCCGCCATCCTGCCGCCGGGCTTCTTCATCCTGCTCGGCCTGATGCTGCTGTTCTCCTGGGTGGCGCTGGTCGGCGTGGTGCGGGCCGAGTTCCTGCGCGCCCGCAATTTCGAATATGTCAACGCGGCCCGGGCGCTCGGCGTGCCCAACCGCACCATCATGTTCCGGCACCTGCTGCCCAACGCCATGGTGGCGACATTGACCTTCATGCCCTTCCTGCTCTCAGGCTCGATCTCGACGCTGACCTCGCTCGACTACCTCGGCTTTGGCCTGCCGCCCGGCTCCGCCTCGCTCGGCGAACTGCTCAAGCAGGCGCAGCGGAACCTCAATGCGCCGTGGCTCGGCATCTCCGGCTTCGTCGTCATCTCGCTGATGCTGTCGCTGCTGGTCTTCGTCGGCGAGGCGACGCGCGACGCCTTCGATCCGCGCAAGACGTTCAGATGAGCGAAGCCCCCTTGCTCAGCGTACAGGACCTCAGCGTCGCCTTCAGCCAGGGCGGCGGCCAGTCGACGGCGGTCGACCACATCTCGTTCGACATCGCCAAGGGCGAGACGGTGGCGCTGGTCGGCGAATCCGGTTCCGGCAAATCGGTCTCGGCGCTTTCGGTGCTGAAGCTGTTGCCTTATCCAAGCGCCAGCC
>NZ_RZQY01000336.1:0-6421 GCF_003998575.1 Mesorhizobium sp. M7A.F.Ca.CA.001.10.2.1
CACCGAAATGTCTTCTGCTCCCGGGAGGTCGGGAAACCAGGAGGCGATCGGCGCGCCGAGGTCGAGCTTGCCGTCCTGAGCGAGCTTGACCAATGCGGCGGCGACGAAGGTTTTGGTGCAACTGCCGATCTTGAACAGGCGGTCGGGCGAGACGGCAATGCCATGCTCCCGGTCGGCGAGGCCGGCAGTGAGGGCGGTTGGTGCGGCGCCTGTGGAGTAGGCGAGCGAGGCGCCTACCGCGCCATCGGTGAGATAGGTCTTGAGGAGGGCGTTCAGGTCTTCACGCATGGATTCTGCTTTCGCCGCCAAATTGCTGGTTTCATAGGTGTCGGTGCGTCCCCGGGCCGAGCCCGAGGGCAGGGTCGCCAAGCTTCACTCCGCCATATCGACGGCGGCAAAGTTCTGCCGGCCGAAGGGGTCGAGCACGTAGTTGAGCACGCTCTTGCGGATCGGGATCGCCACCACCGAATGGGCGATCGGCGCCACCGGCACCTCGACCTTCAGGATCGCTTGCGCCCTGGCGTAGATGTCGGCGCGCTGTTTCGGATCGGCGGCGACGCGACCGTCCTGCAGCAGCTTCTCGAAGGCCGGATCGCACCAGCGCGAGCGGTTGGAGCCGCCCTTCACGCCGTCGCAGGACAGCAGGTAGCTCAGCATGTTGTCGGGGTCGCCATTGTCGCTGCTGCCGCCGAGCAGATAGGCGTCCTGTTCGCCCGCCGCGGTGCGCTTGAGATATTCGCCCCATTCAAAGCTGACGATCTCGGCCTTGACGCCGACTTTCGCCCAGTCGGCCTGGATCATCTCGGCCATGCGCTTGGCATTGGGATTGTAGGGCCGCGATACCGGCATCGCCCACAGGCTGATTTTCAGGTCGCTCTCGTGGCCGGCTTCCTTCAGCAGCGCCTTCGCGCCATCCGGGTCATAGTCGATGCCGGCGTCGGTGACGGCCCCGATCTGCGCCGGCGGCACGACGCTGCCGGCGACCGTGCCGGCGCCGGCATAGACGGCGTCGACGATCGCCTTGCGGTCGACGGCCTTGGCCAGCGCCATGCGCACGCGCACATCGCCGAGCGGCTGGTGTTCGACATTGAAGCCGAGGATGCCGATGTTCTGACCCTTGAGGTCGAGCACGGTGATGTCGGGAT
Source organism: Mesorhizobium sp. M7A.F.Ca.CA.001.10.2.1 (assembly GCF_003998575.1). Lineage (NCBI taxonomy): Bacteria > Pseudomonadati > Pseudomonadota > Alphaproteobacteria > Hyphomicrobiales > Phyllobacteriaceae > Mesorhizobium > Mesorhizobium sp. M7A.F.Ca.CA.001.10.2.1. The sequence continues at coordinate 1,146 of NZ_RZQY01000336.1, forward strand.
CGGTGCGCAAATCGGCGACGGCGCTTGGCGGGGGCGGGGCGGCGACCTGGCACTCATTGGCCTTGAGACGCTCGACGCGCGTGGTCGGTTCGGGCGTAACGGCGAACACCAGAGTGTCGATCTTCGGCGGGCCGCGCCAATAATCCTTGTTGGCGGCGTAGCGGATCTGGCTGTCGGGGACATAGGCCTGCAGCACGAACGGGCCGGTGCCGACGGGCTCGCTATCGATCAGTTCCGGCGTGCCGGCGGTGACCATCTTTTCGGTCTGCTCCAACGACAGGATAGAGAGATAGTCGAGCGCAATGCCGGGCAGGAAGGTGACGTTGGCCGCCGTCAGCGTGAAGCGCACGGTGTGGTCGTCGACCTTGTCGATCTTGTCGATCAGCGAGCCCATGCCCAGTGCGTTGAAGTACTCGTAAGCGCCGCCGCCGAACTTGTGGTAGGGATTGCTGGCGTCGCGCTGGCGGTTGAAGGTGTACAGCACGTCGTCGGCATTGAACTCGCGCGACGGTGTAAAGTGGTCGTTCGACTGGAATTTCACGCCGTGGCGTAGGTGGAACGTGTAGATCTTGCCGTCGGCTGAGACCTCCCAGCTTTCGGCCAGCGCCGGCCCGACCTCGGTGGTGCCAGGCTTGAACTCGACCAGCCGGTTGAAGATCGTCTTGGCGGCGGCATCCATGGTGGAGTCCGCCGTGCCGATCGCCGGGTTGAAGGTTTCGGGATTGGCTTCCGAGCAATAGACCAGGGTTTTGGCGTAGGCCTGTCCGCCAAGAAGGACGGACGAGGCCAGCAAGGACGAGCTAAGGACTGCGCGCAGAACGGATTTCATCGCAAACGCTCCTGATGACACTTTACGGGTTGAGGGAAGGGCAGGCCGGTGAAGTTCATGGCGTCGCCGCCGGGGTGATGAAACGGTCGGGCGCAAGCGCGGCGGAGGTGATACCGCGTGCCGTGAGATCGTCCGGCAGCGGCTGGCCGCGCAGCAGCGCCGCACCCAGCCGCGCCAGCGTCAGCGACACCTGGAAGCCGTAGCCGCCCTGGCCGCCGAGCCAGAAGAAGCCGGGCAGGCGCGGGTCGAAACCGATGACCGGCGTGCGGTCGGGCGAAAAGGTGCGCAGGCCCGCCCATGGCGTCGACGGACGGCCGATGCGCAGCGACGTCGCCTGTTCGATGCGGTCGACGGCGATGGCGACGTCGATGTCTTCCGGATAGGCGTCGCAGGGTTCGGAATCGGTCTCGTCGGCCAGCGAGCCGATCAGCCTGCCGGCATCGGGCTTGAAGTAGAATTGTTCATGCAAATCGACCACCAGCGGCCAGGCGCTGATGTCGGTGCCGGCGGGCGGATCGAAAAGGAAGGCGGTGCGGCGCTTCGGCCGGAAGCCGAGACCGGAGAGACCGGCCAGCCCGGCGACGACATCGACCCAGGCGCCAGCGGCGTCGACGACGATGTCGGCCTGGTAGGCGCCGGCATTGGTGGTGACGCTGAAGCCATTTGCGACGCGGGAAATCTCCAGCACTTCCTCGCCGGTGCGGATCACGCCGCCGCCGGCCTTGAGCGCGGAGGCTGAAGCTGCAAGCATCTTTCCCGTGTCGACATCGAGCGCGCCGGGTTCATGCACGCCGCCGCAGGTGGTTGCCGTGGCGATGACCGGCACCAGCGCGGTGACTTCTGCTGCTGACAGGCGCCGTACGCTCGGCACCAGCGCCTGCATCTCGGCCGCCATGCGGTCGACGGCTGCACTGTCTTCGACACCGCCGACGTGCAGCGCGCCGCGCCGGTGGGCGGCGAAGCCGCCATCGATGATCGCCTGCCGGCTGGCCAGCGACAGCGCCCGCACCAGCGCATTGCCATAGGTTTCGGAAAACAGCGCCGCGGAGCGGCCGCTAGCGTGGTAGCCGAGATGCGGCTCGCGCTCGAGCACGGTGATCTCGGCCCAGGATTGCACGGCCGTCGCCAGCGAAAGGCCGGCAATGCCGCCTCCGATGACGACGATTTTTTGGAGAGACTTGGACTGCATGTCCTAGGGGTAGAAATAATTTCGTATCCAGTCAATATTTAGCGTATAAGAAAATTGTTAGCGTTGTTGATGGCGGCAGGGAGTTGGACTACCTAGGGTGAAGAAGCGGCCCGGTGGCCGCGCCAGGAGCTGACGATGTCGGAGCAACCGAACCTCGGTGATTGCCTGCGCGGCTTGAGGAAGACGCATGGCTGGACCTTGCAGGAGGTCAGCACGCTGACTGGCGTCGCGGTGTCGACGCTGTCCAAAGTCGAGAACGACCAGATGTCGCTGAGCTACGACAAGCTGCTGCAGATCTGCGAGGGGCTGAGCATCCATGTCACCGAGCTGCTCAGCGGCGACCGCAAGCAGCCGGCCGCGCGCACCCGTCGTTCGGTGACCTCGCAGTCCAACACGCTGCGCCAGCTGACCCGCAACTACGATTACCGCTATCTGGCCACCGATCTGGTGCGCAAGCGCATGGTGCCGATCCACGCCTATGCACGCGCCCGCACGCTGCAGGAATTCGGCCCGCTGACCAGGCATGCCGGCGAGGAATTTTTGATCGTGCTCAAGGGCGAGATCGAGCTGCACACCGACCAGTACGCGCCGGTGCGGCTGAAACAGGGCGACAGCGTCTATATCGATTCCACCATGGGTCACGCCTACCTGTCGGTGGGCGAGGGCGACGCCGAGATGCTGTGCGTCTGCTCCGGCGACGAGCCTGACATGGAGGGCGCGCTGCTGAGCGTGCTGGAGACGGTGGAGGGGTAGGGGCAGGTCCCAACCCTCCACGTTGGTGCTGCCCCTCATCTGGTTGCCGCCATCTTCTCCCCGTTCACGGGGAGAAGGACGATCCTATCGACGGGCGGCGCTGGCTCCAACAATTGAGCGGCTCCGCTACAGCGCAACTACACGTCCCATTCCGCGCCGAACCGCTTCGCGATAGGCGAGATCGGCGGCCACCATGTCTTCCATTGCAACGCCCATGGCCTTGTAGACGGTGACCTGATCGGCGCTGACGCGTCCCGGCCGCAGTCCGAGCAGCATTTCGCCAAGCTCGGTTCCGGTTTCCGGATCAATGCCCACCAGTTCGCAGGAACCGACCGGGGTCGGCGCGAAGGCGTCCTTGGTCTCGACGAAAAGGATGGCCCGCCCGACAAGCTCGACCGGCAACTCGCCGCCGGGTGGGGCGACGCCGACCGACGAGACATGGGTGCCGGGCCGCACCCAGTCGGCCGAGATCACCGGCGCATAGGAATGCGTTGCCAGGCAGACGACGTCAGACGAGCGCACCGCGGCCTCGATATCGGCGACGGCAACGACGCCGGGATGTTGCGCGGCGAGCGCCTGTGCATCCGAAAACTCCTTCGAGACAACGCGGATTTCGGCGAAATCGCGCACCAGCGGCAAAAGATGCAGATGCTGGCCGGCCTGCACACCGGCGCCGACCACCGTCGCGACCTTGGCGTCGCGGCGGGCGAGTTCACGCACCGAAAGCACGGCCGAGCCGGAGGTGCGCACGGCGGTGATGTAGGTGCCATCCATGACGCAGACCGGCATGCCCGTCTGCGGGTCGAACAGATGGATGGTGGCGAGGTGGCTGGGGATGCCTTTGGCGACGTTGCCCTCGAAGACGTTGACGATCTTCACCGTCAGATGCATGCCCGCTATCCATGCCGACATCGCCAGCGAATAGCCGGCCTGCGGAACATCGAGCTGCGGCCGTGCCGGATTGACCACCTTGCCGCCGGACAAGGCCTTGAAGCCGCCGGCGAGCACGTCGAGAAGCTGGCGCAGGTCGATGCAGGTTTTCACCTCGGCCTCGCTCAGGATGAGTACGGGCATGTCACCCTTGGCCTGGGCGCTGCGGGAGGTCGATATCGCTGATGTCATGGGATACGCTTTCGTTGTCGGTTGCACGACAACGGTATTGCAGTCCGGGAGCGTGATGAAATATACTGCTTTTGCTACTTTGGCGTGATTATCACGTTTGTTCTGGTCAAAAAGTGTGAATCCTGCAATGGACGATCTCGACCGTATCGACCGCTCGCTGCTACGTTTGTTGCAGGAGGACGGCCGCCGCACGACGCTCGATCTGGCGCGCCGGGTCGGTCTGTCGCCGACCGGGGCGACGCAGCGCGTCAAGCGGCTGTTCGCCGAAGGCTTCATTCGCGCCGTGCGCGCGGTGCTCGATCCTGCTCGGATCGGGCAGGCGCAGCTCGTCTTCATCGAGGTGCGGCTCGACCACACGGCGCCGCATGTGTTCGACCGCTTCGCCGAGGCGGTTCTGCGGGCGCCCGAGATCATCGAATGCCACATGGTGGTCGGCGGCTTCGACTATCTGGTCAAGGCGCGCATCGCCGACATGGCGATGTTCCAGGATTTCCTGCAGCGCGTCATCCTGCCGCTGCCCGGGGTGCGGGAGACACACACCTACGCTTCGATCGCCAATGTGAAGCCCGACGCCTTGCTGCCGATCTAGAGCGGCGGCCTTTCTCCCGCATCCAGCAACCATTGCCGCACGGCTTGCGTCGGCTCGGGGTGGCGCTGTTTTCTCGGCATCACGACATAAAAATCCTGCGTGCCGCGCATTTCGCCGCTGACGGGCTGAACCAGGCGGCCCGTGGCGAGATCAGCGGCTACGAGGAAGCGGCTGGCCAGCGCAATGCCCTGGCCGGCGACGGCCGCGTCGATGGCCAGGCCCGTCTGGTTGAAGCGCATCCGTTTCAATTCGGTCGTCATCTTCAGGCCGACCGCTTTCTCCATGAATTCCGGCCACAGATTGTGGGCATCGTGCAGCAGCACATGGTGCTGGATTTCGGAGGCTGCGATTTCAGCAACACCTTCCGGCAGCAAGGCCGGGCTGCAGACGGCGACGATCTGCTGGGGAAACAGCAGGTCGACGATCAGCCCAGCGCCGAAGGGCGGGCGGCCTTGCCTGACCGCGATGTCGACGCCATCGGCCTGGAAGCTCGACAGGCTCTCGCTGGCCAGCACGCGCAAATCGACCAGCGGGTTGTGCGCGACGAAGTCGTGCAATCTCGGGATCAGCCATTTGGTGGCGAAGCTCGGCGTCACGCTGATCGTCAGCCGCGCCGGCTCGGGACGAAGCAGCAGCGTCGCCTCCGAGATCAGGTCGAAGGCGCGGCGGATATTGGGGACATAGGCGCGGCCCTCATCGGTCAGCGCCAGGCCGCGCGGCAGCCGCTCGAACAGCTTTGTGCCGAGATCGGCTTCCAGCCCGCGAATGTGCTGGGCGACCGCCCCTTGCGTGAC
>NZ_RZQY01000337.1:0-6415 GCF_003998575.1 Mesorhizobium sp. M7A.F.Ca.CA.001.10.2.1
GCGCAGCCCTTGTCTATCTCATCTTTCTCTGGCCGATGGTCCGCCTCGTCAGCCTGCTTGAAGAGCGCTTCAAGACCGAAAAGAAGCGCTGACCTCGTCAACCGATCCCACCCCGCCCAAGTCCTCCGCAGGAGCCTACCCCGTGAACAAGCATCAAACCGACAATGCGAATGCCACCGCGTTCCCCGTCGACGCCATCCGCGCCATGTTTCCAGCCCTGCAACGGGCCGGCGACTTCATCTTTTTGGACAATGCCGCCGGCGCGCAAATTCCGCAGAGCGTGCTCGACGCGGTGACCAACCATCTGGTTTCGCACAATGTGCAGCGTGGCGGCCGTTATGGCCGCAGCGTCACTGTCGACCAGTCGGTCGCCGATGCGCGGACAAGCGTCGCGCTGCTCATCAACGCCTATAGCCCGGCGGAAATCTGCTTCGGCATGAACGCCACCTCGTTCATCCGCCTGGTCAGCCTCGGCATCGGCCAGATGCTGCAGGAGCGCGACGAGATCGTCATCACCGACATGGACCATGATGCCAACATCGCGACCTGGCTGGCTCTGGAGTCCGCCGGTGCAAAGTTCAAATGGTGGCGCATACGCGAGGACGGCAATCTGCATGTCGACGATCTGCGCCCGCTGGTTTCCGACCGCACCCGCCTCGTCGCCTGCACGGTCACCGCGCATTCGATCGGCTCGATCGTCGATGTCGCCGCGGTGGCCGAGATCGCACATGCGGCCGGCGCCGAAGTGTTCCTCGACTGCGTGCATTACGGACCGCACGGGCTGATCGACGTGCAGGCCTGGGATTGCGACTATCTCGTCTGCTCCGGCTACAAGAATTTCTCGCCGCATATGGGCTTCCTGTGGGGCCGCTTCGAAACGCTGAAGCGGCTGCCGACCTTCCGCGAGGATTTCATCCCCAACGAGCCGCCGTACAAGGTCGAGGCCGGCACCTTCATCTACGAGAACGTCTCGGGGATGGATGCCGCCGTGCAGTATCTGGAACTGATCGGCCGCAATCTGGCGCCGTCCAACAACCGCTCGCGGCGCGACAACATCGTCGCCGGCATGGGCGCCATCCGCGACTATGAGCTGGTGCTGGCGCGTGAGATGCTGGCCGTGCTGAAAGGTTGCGGCGCGACCATCTACGGCGTTGCCGACGAGGCCCGCATCAATGAGCGTGTGCCGACCTTCTGCTTCAACATCGGCACACTGTCGCCGCAGCGGGTCGTCGAGGAAATGGCCGAGATGCAGATCGGCATCCGCGACGGCCACATGTACGCGCCGCGACTGATGAAGCGTCTCAACCTCTCAATGGACAGCGGCGCAATCCGCGCCTCGCTTGTCCACTACAACACGGTCGAGGAGATTCACCGTTTCGGCGAGGCACTGCGCGCCATCATCGCCAAATTGTCCTGAGCGGCGGCCTCTCCAGCGTCGTCATCCACGGGCGGAACAAGGAGCGTAGCGACGCAGTGCAGACCCGAGGATCCATGCCGTGCCACGGTGCAGAATTCTGCTCCGCTGCACCCTTCGGCTGAGGTAACGGCATGGATCCTAGGGTCTGCGCGACGCTTCGCCCTAGGATGACGAAGAGACGTTAAGCCGCCTTCTTCTTCGCCAGTCTTGCCTTGATCGAGGCTACGTCGGCACGCGGGGTCGCGGCGAACAGCGTCCTGGTGTAGCTGTGCTTGGGGTCGGCGAAGACCTCGTCGCGCGAGCCGTATTCGACCGCCTCGCCGAAATACATCACCATCACATCGTCGGCGATGTAGCGCACCACGGACAGATCGTGGCTGATGAAGACATAGGTCAGCTGGAACTCGTCCTGCAGGTCGGCGAGCAGGTTGAGCACCTGTGCCTGCACGGAAAGATCGAGCGCCGAGACCGGCTCGTCCAGCACCAGCAGGCTTGGGTTGAGCATCAGCGCGCGGGCAATGGCAATGCGCTGGCGCTGGCCGCCCGAGAACATGTGCGGGTAGCGGTTGTAGTGCTCGTGACCGAGGCCGACCTTCTTCAGCATCTTCATCGCAAGGTCGCGCCGCTCGGCCGCCGGCTTGTCGGTGTTGATCAGCAGAGGCTCGCCCAGCACGTCGCCGATCTTCTGGCGCGGATTGAGCGATCCATAGGGGTTCTGGAAGACGATCTGGACCTTGCGGCGCATCTCTTTGGTCAATCCGCCCTTGGCGATGTCGACCTTGTTGCCGTCGATGAACAGGTCGCCTGACGTCGCCGGATCGATCAGCGTGATGATGCGGGCGAGCGTCGACTTGCCGCAGCCGCTTTCGCCGACGATGGCCAGCGTCTTGCCCTTGTCTACCTTGAAGGACACGCCCTTGACCGCGTGCACGGTGCGCGGCCCGGTGAACAGGCCACCACCGATATGGTAGTCGCGGACGATGTTCTTGCCTTCGAGGACCGTGGTGCTCATGAGGCGGCTCCCGCGGCAGAGGGGGCCGGCTCGAACAGCATGTCGGAAACGGTCGGCAGCCGGTCGCCGACGGCGTTCTCCGGCAAAGCCGACAACAGCGCCCGCGTGTAATTGCTTTTCGGCGATTCGAACAACGACAGCACGTCGGCCTCTTCCATCTTGCGGCCCTTGTACTGGACGATGACGCGATCGGCGGTCTCGGCCACCACGCCCATATTGTGGGTGATCATGATCAGGCCCATGCCGTATTTGGCCTGCAGCGAAACCAGCAGATCGAGGATCTGCTTCTGGATGGTGACGTCGAGCGCCGTCGTCGGCTCGTCGGCGATCAGCAGTTTCGGATTGCAGGCGATAGCGATGGCGATCATGACGCGCTGGCATTGGCCGCCCGACATCTGGTGCGGAAACGAGCTCAGCCGTTCTTCCGGATCGGCGATGCCGACCAGCTTCATCAATTCGATGGCGCGGGCCCGCCGCTGAGCGCGATCCATACCCATATGGAAGCGCAGCACCTCCTCGATCTGGAAGCCGACGGTGAAGCACGGATTGAGGCTGGCGATCGGCTCCTGGAAGATCATCGAGATGTCCTTGCCGACGATCTTGCGGCGTTCGGACGGGCTGAGCTTCAGGAGATCGACGCCGTCGAAGGCCATGCGGTCTGCCTTGACGGTTGCCGTGTTGGGCAACAGGCCCATCACCGCGAGCATCGCCACGGACTTGCCGGAACCGGACTCGCCTACAATCGCCAGCACTTCGCGCGGCTCGATCGAGAGGTCGATGCCTTGCACGGCCATGAACGGTCCGGCCGCGGTGTCGAAGGAAACGGTGAGGTTCTTGATCTCGAGCAGAGGCATGCTCACGACCTCTTCAGCTTGGGGTCGAGCGCGTCGCGCAGGCCGTCGCCGATCAGGTTGATGGCGAAGACGGTGATCAGGATGGCGAGGCCCGGGAAGGTCACCACCCACCAGGCGCGCAGGATGAACTCGCGCGCTTCGGCCAGCATGGTTCCCCATTCCGGCGTCGGCGGCTGCGCGCCCATGCCGAGGAAGCCAAGGGCCGCCGCCTCGAGGATGGCGTTGGAGAAGGACAGCGTCGCCTGCACGATCAGCGGCGCGATGCAGTTGGGCAGGATGGTGACCAGCATCAGCCTGAGATGGCTGGCCCCGGCGACCTTGGCCGAGACGACATATTCGCGGGTCTTCTCGGCCATCACGGCGGCGCGGGTGAGCCGGGCGAAATGCGGCTGCAGCACAAAGGCGATGGCGATCATGGCGTTGACGAGGCCAGGGCCGAGAACCGCGACAAGCACCAGGGCCAGCAGCAGCGACGGGAAGGCCAGGATGATGTCCATGATGCGCATGATCAGCGTGTCGACCCAGCCGCGGCAGTAGCCGGCGAGCAGGCCGAGAATGACGCCTGAGATCAGCGCTGACGTGACGACGACGAAGCCGATGGCGAGCGAGAACCGCGAGCCGTAGATCAGCCGCGACAGCATATCGCGGCCGACAGCGTCGGTGCCGAGCAGGAACTGCGCGTTGCCGCCTTCCTGCCAGGCCGGCGGCGTCAGGAAGAAGTCGCGGAACTGATCGTCCGGCGAATGGGGCGCCAGCAGCGGCGCGAAGATGGCGATCAGGATCAGCAGCGCAAAGACGAAGAGCCCGATCACCGCGCCCTTGTTGACGGAGAAGTAATGCCAGAACTCGCCGAACATCTGCAGCCTGGCGTCCTGCGGCTTGACGACGGTCGCGGCTTCGATGGTGGCTGGGCCTTCGTTGCTCATGTCAGTTGGCCCGGATGCGTGGGTTGATGACGGCGTAGAGCACGTCGACGATGAGGTTCACCGACATGACGATCAGCGCGATCAAAAGCAACCCGCCCTGCACGGTGAAATAGTCGCGCTTGGAAATGGCGTCGATCATCCATTTGCCGATGCCGGGCCAGGAGAAGATGCTCTCGGTCAGGATGGCGCCGGTCAAAAGCGTGCCGACCTGCAGGCCGATGGTGGTGACGACCGGGATCAGCGCGTTGCGGAAGGCATGCAGGCCGATGACGCGGCGCGGCGCCAGGCCCTTGGCACGCGCGGTGCGGACATAGTCCTCACCCAGCACTTCGAGCATCGCCGACCGCGTCTGCCTGGCGATGACTGCGAGCGGGATGGTGCCGAGCACGATGGTCGGCAAGATCAGGTGCGACAGCGCCGAACGGAAGGCGCCCTTCTGGCCCGAGATCAGGGAATCGATGGTCATGAAACCGGTCACCGGCTTGAAGAAATAGAGAAGGTCGATGCGGCCGGAAACCGGCGTCCAGTGCAGCGTGCCGGAGAAGACGATGATCAGCAGCAGGCCCCACCAGAAGATCGGCATGGAATAGCCCGCCAGCGCCGTGCCCATCGTCAGCTGATCGAACCAGGAGCCGCGACGGATCGCGGCGAAGATGCCGGCGGCGACACCCAGGATGACGGCAAAGATCATGGCGAAGATGGCGAGTTCGACCGTTGCCGGGAAGCGCACCAGGAAATCCTTCAGCACCGGCGTCTTGGTGGAAAACGAGGTGCCGAAATCACCGCCGAGGATGTTGGTCAGATAGGTCAGATATTGTTGCCAGATCGGCAGGTCGAAACCGAACTGGTGCATGAGCGCCGTGTGGCGTTCGGGCGACAGGCCGCGTTCGCCCGCAAGCACCAGCACCGGATCACCGGGCAGGATGCGCACGAAGCCAAAGGCGAGGATGGTTATCCCGATGAAGGTCGGGATGATGAGGGCGAGCTTGCCGAGGATATAACGCAGCATGGCGGGCGAGTGGGGGCGCCACCAAGTGGCGGCGCCCCCGTATCGCAACCTTATTCGGCGATATCGACGCCGTCGAAGCGATGGATACCGAGCGGATCCATCGCAAAGCCGGTGACGGTCTTCTGCATCGGCATGAACACCTTGGAGTGAGCGAGCGTCGCCCAGGGTGCCTGTTCCTTGAAGATGACCTGTGCCTGTTCATAGAGCTTGGTGCGCTCGGCCTGGTCCGAAACGGTCTTGGCCTTGTTGATGAGCGCATCGAAGTCCTTGTTGCACCATTCCGCGCGGTTGTTCGAACCGACGGAAGCGCAGCTCAGGAGCACGCCGAGGAAGTTGTCCGGATCGCCATTGTCGCCGGTCCAGCCGACGATGACGGCGCCGTCGTGATCGACCGCGGAAGCGCGCTTGAGGTATTCACCCCAATCGTAGCTGACGATCTCGACGGTGACGCCGACCTTGGCGAAGTCCGCCTGGATCAGTTCGGCGGTACGGCGCGCGTTCGGCATATACGGGCGCGACACCGGCATGGCCCAGACGTTCATCTTGAGGTCCTTGACGCCGGCCTCTTCAAGCAGCTTCTTGGCTGCATCCGGATCGTAAGGATCGTCCTTCACTTCCTTGTTGTAGGACCACATGGTCGGCGGGATCGGATTGATCGCCACCTGGCCGGCGCCCTGGAAGACGGCGTCGATGATGGCCTTCTTGTTGATGGCCATGTTGAGCGCCTTGCGGACGCGCACGTCGTCGAACGGCTTCTGCTGGGTGTTGTACATCAGCGCGCCGACATTGAGGCCTTCCTGCTCCTCGACCTTCAGGTTCGGATCGGCCTGCAGGCCGGCGATGTCGGCCGGTGCCGGGTACGACATGATGTTGCATTCGCCGGCCTTGAGCTTCTGCGCGCGCACCGCCGGATCGGTGGTGATGGCGAAGACCAGATCGTCGATCTTCTGCTTGCCGCCCCAATAGTCCGGGTTGGCCTTGTAACGGATGGCGGCGTCGGTCTGGTAGTCAACGAAGATGAACGGACCGGTGCCGATCGGCTTCTGGTTGAACAGCTCAGGCGTCTTGTCGGCCTGCAGCTTGTCGGCATATTCCTTGGAGACGACCGAAGCGAAATCCATGCCCAGCGTTGGAATGAAAGTGATCGCCGGCTCCTTGAGGATGAACTTCACCGTCAGGTCGTCGACCTTCTCGACC
>NZ_RZQY01000338.1:0-6405 GCF_003998575.1 Mesorhizobium sp. M7A.F.Ca.CA.001.10.2.1
TTGTTGGGCAGCGCCATGGCGTAGACGAAATGCTCCTGGAATTTCGGTTCCAGGGCCGTCTCGATCTTCTCGATCTTGCTGACCGTGTCCTCGATCTCGCGGCGGTAGCCGCGATTGAGCAGCGCCATGCGCGCGCCGGCACCGGCGGCGTTGCCGACGGCCGAGACCTTGTCGAGGTCGCAATCCGGGATCAGCCCGAGCACCATGGCGTATTTCGGATCGATGAAGGAGCCGAAGGCGCCGGCGAAATGGATGCGGTCGACATGCTCGGTGTTCTGCTTTTCCATCAACAGCTTGGTGCCGGCATAAAGCGCTGCCTTGGCAAGCTGAATGGCGCGCACATCGGTCTGGGTGATGGTGATCTTCGGCCCATCTTCCGTCAATGCGGCAGAGCCTTCCTTCAGCACGTAGGAGAAGGTGCGGCCGTTGGCGGTGACGCGCGGCGAACGGGCCGAAAGCCCGCCGTCGATGACGCCGTCCTCGGAAATGATGCCGGCGAGATACATCTCCGCCACCACTTCGATGATGCCGGAACCGCAGATGCCGGTGACGCCGGTTGCCTGGACGCTTTCCAGGAAGCCCGGCTCGTCGGACCACAGCTCAGAGCCGATGACGCGGTATTTTGGTTCCAGTGTATCGGGATCGATGCGCACACGCTCGATGGCGCCCGGTGCTGCGCGCTGGCCGCCGGAGATTTCGGCACCCTCGAAGGCAGGGCCTGTGGGCGAGGAGGCCGCAACCACACGCTGGCGATTGCCGAGTACGATCTCGGCATTGGTACCGACATCGACGATCAGCATCATCTCGTCCTGGCGATGCGGGCCTTCCGACAGCGTCACCGCCGCCGCGTCCGCTCCGACATGGCCGGCGATGCAAGGCAGCATGTAGAGCCTGGCGCCCTGGTTGAGCTTCAGGCCGATGTCGGATGCCTTGATGTGCACAGCGCCCGAAACGGCCAGCGCAAAGGGCGCGCCGCCAAGCTCGGTCGGATCGATGCCGAGGAACAGATGGTGCATGATCGGATTGCCGACGAAGACGCTGTCCAGGATGTCGTTGCGCTGGACATTGCCTTCGGCGCAGACCTTGTCGACCAGCCCGGAGATTGCCTCACGCACGGCGACCGTCATGCCTTCGCGGCCGTCAGGATTCATCATCACATAGGAGACGCGGCTCATCAGATCCTCGCCGAAGCGGATCTGCGGGTTCGAGGTGCCGGAGGAGGCGGCGACGCGGCCCGACAGCAGCGACACCAGATGCATGGCGATGGTGGTCGAGCCGATGTCGCAGGCGAGACCGTAGGCCTCGTTCTTGAGGCCGGGCCAAAGTGCTACGACGCGCGCGGTCTCCGAATCGGCATCCTTGTAGATGGCGGCGGTCGCGGTCCAGTTGCCCTTGCGCAGGATACCTTGCACCTGCGGCAGCAGATAAAAATCGAAATCAAGGCTTTTCAGGCCCCAATCGTGCATCAGCGCGATCTTCAGCCGGTCGAGATCGCCAAGCGGCTTGTGCATGTCGGGTTCTTCGATCTCGACATAGCACATGCGGATCGCCGCATCGCGGGCGATCACCCTGGTGTCGGCATCCTTGCGGATGGTCTGCGCGTTGATGACCGTGTCCTGCGGCACGTCGATGACGAGGTCGCCGAGAATCTGCGCCGAGCAGGAGAGGCGGCGCCGTTCGGGCAGGCCACGGACGCGCTCATAGCGCTCTTCCTTGGCGCCCTTGGGCGTGATGTGGTCGTTGGAGGAGGTGATCTTGTGCTTGGCGAAATTGCCTTCCTGCACTTCGATCTGGCAGCGTCCGCAAGTGGCGGGTCCGCCGCAGACGCTTTCGACATAGACGCCTAGCTGGCGCGCGGCATCGAGCGCCGGCGTGCCGACAGGAAAACGCCCGCGCTTGCCGGACGGCATGAACAGCACGAGCGGGTCGGTGATGTTGGCAGGTGAGTTCACGATTGCGCGCTTATCCTCGGCCCATCCGGGCTTCACGGCCGCCACGGCGGCGGCCGCCATTGCCGGCGCCGTCGCCCGGCGCATTGACTTGCGTCGGGGCGGCAACGGCCTGGCCGCCTTCGGCCGGCTTGTAATCCTTATAGGTGCGGATCCAGTTGGTGCAGTTCTCGTCGGTGCCGTTCAGCACATTCGCGCCGCGCACGGCTTCCATTTCCTGCGGGCGCACCGGGTTCATGATCGCCGAGGTCATGCCGGCGCCGATAACCATCGGAATGAAGGCAGCGTTGATGCCATGGCGATGCGGCAGGCCGAACGAGATGTTGGACAGGCCACAGGTGGTGTTGACCTTGAGCTCTTCACGCAGGCGGCGCAGCAGCGCGAAGACCTGGCGGCCGGCATCGCCCAGCGCGCCGATCGGCATCACCAGCGGGTCGACGACGACGTCATGCGCCGGAATGCCGAAATCGGCGCAGCGCTCGACGATCTTCTTGGCGACGGCGAAACGCACGTCCGGATCCATTGAAATGCCCGTCTCGTCGTTGGAGATGGCGACGACCGGCACGTTGTACTTCTTGACCAGCGGCAGGATGGCTTCGAGCTTTTCTTCCTCGCCGGTGACGGAGTTGACCAGCGGACGGCCCTTGGCGACCTTGAGTGCTGCTTCGATCGCGGCGGTGACGGAACTGTCGATCGACAGCGGCAGGTCGACCAGCCCCTGCACGATCTCCAGCGTCTGCACCAAAAGGCCGGGTTCGGTCTCGTTCGGGTTAACCGAAGTGACGCCGGCGTTGACATCGAGCATGGTGGCGCCGCAGGCTGCCTGCTCGAGTGCGTCCCGGATGACGGTGTCGAAATTGCCCGCGATCATCTCGGCGGCCAGCTTCTTGCGGCCGGTCGGGTTGATGCGTTCACCGATCACGCAGAACGGCTGATCGAAGCCGATGATGATTTCTCGTGTCGCCGAGGCGACGATGGTACGGGTCATGGAATTCTCTCCGCCGTGATATAAAGATTTCTTTATATCGTTATCTGCTTTCGTTCAAGCGAATGGGTGGCCGTCCGCGCCGTCAATGCGCGGTCTTCACCATGTCCACCTGCGTTTCGGTAATGTCGTCGTGCAAGATGCTGTCGAGCCGGTCGGCGACGAGCTGATCGTCGCGGCGGATCTCACGTTTCCACGGCTGGCGGCCCTTCAGCACGCCCGATTCATCGACGATCTCGGCGACATATTCCTCCTGCCGGTAGGCCATCACATGGACGCCGGAAACGCCTGATATTTCCTTCACCTCGTTGATGATGTCGATGCAGAGTTGCTTGCCTTCCTTTTTCTGGTCCTGGGCGCCTTCCAGCCGCTTGATGACAGAATCGGGAATATGGATGCCCGGCACGTTCGAGCGGATCCACTTGGCCGTCTTGGCCGAGGCCAGCGGCCCGACGCCAACCAGGATGAAGCATTTTTCGGTGTAGCCGAGGTCGCGCACCTTTTGCATGTAGCTGCGGAACATCGGCACGTCGAAGCAATACTGGCTCTGCACGAATTGCGCGCCGGCGGCGATCTTCTTGCCCAGCCGATGCGGCCGGAAGTCGATCGGCGGCGCGAATGGGTTGATCGCGGCTCCGAGGAAAAGCTGCGGTGGCGTCGTCAGCTTGCGGCCGGACAGGAACTTGCCATTGTCGCGCATGATGCGGCAGGTCTCGAGCAGCGACATGCAGTCGAGGTCGAACACCGGCTTGGCGCCGGGCTGGTCGCCGGCCTGCACACCGTCTCCGGTCAGGCACAGCATGTTGGCGACGCCCATCGCGGCCCCGCCCAGCACGTCGCCCTGGATGGCGATGCGGTTCTTGTCGCGGCAGGCGATCTGCATGATCGGCGCATAGCCCATGCGGGTCAAAAGCGCGCAGATACCGACCGACGACATGTGGCAATTGGCGCCCGAGGCGTCGACGGCGTTGATGGCATCGACCCAGCCGTCGAAGATCTTGGCGCGGTTATAGACGTCTTCCGGATCGGCGCTGTCGGGCGGGTTGAGCTCGGTGGTGACGGCGAACTCGCCGCGCCGCAGGACGCGCTCCAGCCGGCCGCGCGAGGTGTGGCCGGGCAGGGGTTCGAGCGGCAGGTGGATGCCGGCCGGGTTCTCGTCGATCTGGCGTCCGATCATGCCGGTGCCCCGGTGTTTGCCGTCTCATTTTTGGCGGCAGCGGCCGCTTCGCGTGCGGCGGCCGCCTGCGCGGTCACCCGCAGCCAGGCCGATGTTTCGCGCAGCGACTGGTCGACCGGCTTCTGCACGGTCAGGATCCTGTCGCCGTGCACCATGTTCTGCGAGCCTTCCCAGGCTTTGACCCAGACGCAGGGCATATCGGGCTCGACCTCGCAATTGCCGTTGGCGCGGACGCCGCCGCAAGGACCGTTGCGCAATTGCTTGGGGCAGTTCATCGGGCACGACATGCCGGTCGAGGACAATATGCACTGGCCGCACATGCGGCAGTCGAACATGAAGCCCTTGACGCGCTTCTCGACGAATTTGATCGGCCCTTCGACGCGGCCGTAACCTATGCCCTTCCACAAGGGATGGAGGAGCAGGAACATGTCGGCGAATTTGGCGTAGAACCATTCGAGTAATCGCGAGTGCCGCACAGACCATAATCTGACCGCAAAGGAACGCTGCACGCGCCGCTGCGGCGATACGTCGGCCGGCTTGTAGTCGGATTTCGGCGCTGCCTTTTTGACCAGAGTGGCCTGGGTAACCGGCTGGACAACCCTTTGGCCATCCTTGGCAGGAATGGTTTCAGACATTTTCTTTGCCGCCTGCCTTGACCAGGGCGACCAGCCGCTCGCGGTCGTATTTCGTGTCGATATCGTTGAATGCCTTCTCGACCTCGGCTTCGAGGTCATCGCCGACCGGGACGGGATCGGCCTTGCGCCATTCGGCCAGATAATCGTCGGTGCCGCCGGCGCCAGTGCGCATCGCGCACATGTCGATCGCCTCGGTGAAGCGCAGCGGCAGCTCGCGCTTGGCGTTCTGCCGGCCCTTTTTGACGATGATTTGGGCTGGGATGTCGCGCCAGTAGACGACGATCAGATCGGCCATGAATTCTCACTCCTCGTTCTGCGAGCATTGCCGGAAGCGCAGTGGGGCCGCTTGTTATGGGACGACGCGCGCGCATTCAAAAGCGACGCATTTGGATGTCGTAAAATGAAAGGTGTGATTATTCGTTTCCGGCGTCTGCCGGCGCCCGGTTCGAGGCGTCGGAAAAGCCGGCTCACGGCGTGCGGATCCTGACGAGGAATGCGCTACCAGATGCCGGTTCTCAGGCCAGTCCAGAGATAGAACCAGATCGTCGGATGATACCATTGCTGTGATGGCAGACCGGGGTCGACGGTGGTGATTTTTCCGGCCAGAACATCGCTGACCGCCTCGACGCAGATGTCGCGCGAGAACGCGGCCTGGCGCAACGCGTAGCTGGAGATGGTGTCGCCGCGTTTCGGTTGACCGCGCACCTGTTTCAGCACGGCGCCCGTATCGACGCCGGCATCGACCAGATGCACGGTGGTGCCGAAATTCTGCGGGTCGCCTGACGTCAACGCCCAGTAGCCACCGTTCATGCCGCGGTATTTCGGCGTGATGCCGGCGTGATAGTTGAGCACCGGGCAAGGCATCCGGGCAAGCATGTCCTTCGACAACAGCCTGCAGCCATTAAGCAGGACAACGCCAGGCTGGATCTTCTTGATCGCTTCGAGGCATTCCGGCCCGTTGGCTGAGGCGACATGGATGATTTCCTGATCCCGCCGCGGCTCGACCTCGAGCTTTTCCTCGGCAATCAGCCGGGCGGCATGGCTGGCGAGAAGCCGTTTGCCCAGTCTGCTGAGCACCATCGTGCCAAGTTGGCCGATGGCGGAGATCCAGCCCTGGCGGCGAGCCCGGCCGCGAAGCAATTGCTTTTTGGATTCAGGCGTTTCGAGGATGACGCTGACAGGGCCG
Organism: Mesorhizobium sp. M7A.F.Ca.CA.001.10.2.1; assembly: GCF_003998575.1. Classification (NCBI taxonomy): domain Bacteria; kingdom Pseudomonadati; phylum Pseudomonadota; class Alphaproteobacteria; order Hyphomicrobiales; family Phyllobacteriaceae; genus Mesorhizobium; species Mesorhizobium sp. M7A.F.Ca.CA.001.10.2.1. The sequence continues at coordinate 5,933 of NZ_RZQY01000338.1, forward strand.
ACGCGGTCGGTGATCGCGTTGACGATAGCCCAGACATGCTGGCCGCCTCCGGTGACGACCACGATCCGCGTACTGGATTCTGATGCTGCCATGGATCTTGCCCCCTCCAAGCAACCCGTTCTTGATAATGGTCGGGATGCTAGGGCGTCCGGGTTAATCCTTGGTGATCAGCCTTCGATACACAGTCAGCGCTTGAATTCGATGATATCGAGATTCGATTCGTAATAGGGCGCCGGAAATTCGATGCGCCATTCCTTGGCGCTGTTGCGGAAGGCATAGCCGACCTGGTCGGTTTGCGGGCCGCTGCCATAGGGCTTTGCCGGATCATCGTTGACATAGAAGGAACCGAGATAGATCGCGCGTTTCTCGCCATCGTCGAAGAAACGGCCCTTGGTGCGCTGCGAGCCGCTGATCTTTTCCAGCCGCCAGCCGGAACCGTCGTCGGTGACCTTGCACTTGAACCAGCCATAGAT
>NZ_RZQY01000339.1:0-6379 GCF_003998575.1 Mesorhizobium sp. M7A.F.Ca.CA.001.10.2.1
ATGCACGAAATCGTCCCGCTCCCGATTTCGAACAATCGCTGTTCGTGCTGAGCACCGTCATGAGTGCGGCCCGTCACGGCATCGCGGTTCTGGACTGCGGCCACAAGGGGATTGCTATCGACAGCGGACTTCCTCTCATTCACGCCAGGCAGGATATCGACTATGCCGGCGCATCCGACGAGCACGGTTCGCTCATCCTGCGTTCGGATCCCGGAAGCCTTGCCATCGGAGAAACGCTGCGTCTCGTTCCCGGCCATTGCGATCCAACGGTCGACCGCTATGACTGGTATGTCGGCATGCGCGGCAAACGGGTCGAATGCGTCTTCCCTGTCGCAGCGCGCGGAATGATGCAATGACGCTCGCGGTTCTTCCGGGGGCCGAAACCCCGTCCCGGCAACTGAGGCTGCGCTGCATCGCTTGCAATGCCACCCGGCCGCCGACCCTGGTCTACCGTTGTCCCGATTGCGGCGGCATACTGGAGGTCACGCGTCAAAAACCGGAAGGGCGCGGCTGGCTCAGAGCTGACTTCGTCGCAGATGATATTACTCTTGGAGAAGGCGGCACGCCGCTTCGAGAACTCAGATCCGATCTCCTCCACGTCGGCTTCAGAGGCCGGTTGCTCGTCAAGGACGAAACCCGCAATCCATCCGGCTCCTTCAAGGACCGCCTTGTGGCAGCGGCATTGAGCCAGGCGATCGCGCTTGGAGCGAAGGGGATCGTCAGTGCGTCGAGCGGCAACGCCGGTGCCGCTGCCGCTTGCTATGCCGCGAATGTCGGAATTCCCGCCATCATCGTCTGCCCGGATACGACGCCGCGTGGCAAGCTGGCGCAGATTCTCGCCTATGGCGCCATGCTTGAGCAAGTGCCCGGCCATTACGGAAACGCGTTTGAACATGCCAGACTACGTTGCGCCGAGACCGGCTATGCAAACCTGACGACGACCTATCTGAATCCTTATGGCGTAGATGCCTTGCGGCTGATCGGGCAGGAACTCCATGAGCAGATGGAAGGCGTCGGACCCGATTGGATCGCCATCCCGACAAGTTCCGGACCGTTGGTTAAAGGCGTCTTTCAGGGCTTCATGGATAGGGCTGGCAAAGTGCCTCGCCTGATCGCGGCGCAGTCTGACGGCTGTGCTCCGATAGCAAGGGCCTTCGAGGACGGAAAAATCGAGGTTGATAGCTGGGAGAGCCCCAAGACGATCGCTTCGGGCATTTCGGACCCGTTGCTGGGCTATCCCGAGGAAGGCAGCCTGACGCTTTCGCTTGTCCGCGCGAGCAAGGGCGTTGCTTACGCCGTCGGAGATGCGGATATTCGCGCGGCGATGATCGACTTGGCGCACAAAGCCGGTCTTTTCTGTGAACCGACGGGCGCGACCTCTCTCGCTGCTGCCCGGGATCTGTTCATAAAAGGCTCAATCGGATCGAGCGATACCGTGATCTGCATTGTGACCGGACACGGTTTCAAGGATTTCGCTGCCTGGACCTGATGGATGGGAGCGGCGTCCTAGCCCTTTGGCCGCTCCAGCGGCTGCGGCGCGAAGGTCACCACCCTGTCCGGATGCGAGGGTGACCGGGCGAACCTTTTGGCCACATAGGCCGGGCGGAAGTGCATGAGCACGGCCCTGTTCCAGCGTGTTAACGACGTCAAGAATGCTCTCCGCAAACCACGGCTTGGCCAACATCTAATGATCCCACCTCGCGTTCTATGGCGCGGTAGATTCTACAGCCAACCTTGCTGAGCAGCCCCTCGTCGCACACACGGGCCAGATAGCTGCTGGGAATTCCGATCTCAGTGAGCTCGCGCGTTCGCACTTCACCCTTATCACGGGCAAATGATGGCTCAGGCCCGCCGGCCAATTCGATGCGCTCCGCGCTCGCGGTCACGCATGCGCGTCTTGACGGAAGGTTCTGGCGTAGTTTTGAATCGGCAACTCGTAGTTGCATTTCTTTCGGCCTGGGGAGCCGTAGCGAACCAAAACGAGCCGTAGCGAACCAAAACTGCGAACGTCAAGTCCCGCCCAATGCACACCAGGCTCGATGAGGTGTTGCCGCCCTATACAAATTGCGATGGGTGAGCGCACCGATCACGCTTGTCGCACACTTGAATCATGCATTCCGACTGCTTTCATATGTGCCCACAATTCGGTGGCGGCGCGAGGCCGAAAGTACGGAAAGCTTACAGGTCCCCAGGCAAACGGGATGCTGCAGTAGACAATGAGGTTCACGGATACCCCGGCGAACATCGCATGGTAGCGGTCGAAATGGTCGGCAGGAGAGCGGCAAAAACGGTTGTCGGCGGCGGCATCGCGGGAACGAAAAGAAGAGAAGGTGAACTTTCGTGTGCGATTTTTGCACACGGGCTCCAGTAACTATCTGATATTACTTATCTATCTGCCCCATCCAGGGGCTATGGCTATCCTAAACCTTTGATAATGTTGCATCTTCATAGCTTCAATAAAGTTTGGGCACGCGTCGCGTGAACGCTATCGCCTGCCATGACAGCCCCCGCCGCAAATCGGCCGAATGCCCTGGCCGGCGCGACGGCGTGCGGCGCCGAATACCTCAATCGCAGGGTAGCTTATAGGTCGACCTGGCCGGAAATGCCAACGCGTTATCTGCTTTCGATGCCTGGGCGGAGGACGGAAGCCTCCAGCTTCGTATGCCGGTGTCTACGCCAATGATGTGGCTAGGAGCCGGGGAGGCCAGCCCTCGACAGCATCTCAAGGAACCGGGAATGGTGATGATCCTTCACATAGCGCGGCACAAAGCCAGGGCAGACATTGCTCAGATTGAGATGCGGAAGTTGTGACAGGCAATGGTGGATGGCCCGGGACGCTTCTTCGTTGTTCCCGGTGGCCGACGCGGTCGCGGCCCAATAAAGGGCGCCGCGAACGAAGCCCGGCTTTGTCCTGACCACTTTGCGGGCGGCTTCGAGCGCCCGCTGGTTGTCTCCGCCAGCGAAGAGCGCCACAACCAGGCCGTGGTGGCGCCAGAAGTCGATGACATCGTGCGTTCCGAGCCGGATTGCTTCGTTGGCCTCACGCACCGCTTCGTCGACCTGTCCGCGCAATGCAAAGAGCATCGAAATATCGCCGTGGCCAGTCGGGTAGCTCGGGTTGAGGCTGATCGCGTGGCGGCATTCGGCGATCGCCTCGTCGATACGACCGCAACTTTCGAGAGCGAACGACAAGATACATCGAGCAATTTCATCGTCCGGTACCGCCCGCACCGCCGCTTCCGCAAGCTCGACCGCACGCTCGATCACCCCTCGCTCCCGAGGCAGTGCACCAAACGCCACGCCCATGGATATTACGATCGAGAGCGTCCGCTTTGCACGGGCGTTGTCGGGACCTATCGAGAAGGCCTTCTCGGCAAGCTCTATCCCGACCAAAAGTGAGTCCCGAGTCATCTCAAAATATTTCATGAGAGCTTCGTTGACCAGCCTGCGCACTTCAGGGGTACCCGGCGGGCTTTTGTCTCGAACCTTCCAGTTGGTCAGTTGAAGTTCGAGGATCACGGCAAGAACAACAGACTGTGCGATCCTGTCCTGGAATTCGAGCGCGTTCTCGGAGTGGCCGTCGAACTTCTGGGCCCAGACGTGGTGGCCGCCGGCGGCATCGACGAGCTGGACATTCACCCTCAACCCATTGCCGGATCTCTGGACACTGCCGCTGAGCATATATCGCGCCCGGAGTATCCCTGGCGTCTTGGCTTCTTCGCCCGGGCCGCTCTTCTCGGGCGGAAGCGCGGCGAGCACGACATAGTCGGCCACTTCGGAAAGGGCCGTCGTGATGTCCTGGACAAGTCCCTTGGCGAAAAAGTCATCGCCTTGCTTTCCAGTCAGATTGACGAAGTCGGCAACGCTGATGGACGGACGCCCAAGGCGCTGGCTGGCCGGAACACCACTTGTCGACTGCACATTTGAAGCGTCATCGGCGGCAAGCAACAGAGATTGCCAAAGCGCCCGCGTTTCAGGGCCGGCTTCGACGCCGAACTCCTTCTTCAGCATGCTTCTGCAGGCTTCGTATGTCCTGATTGCCCTGTCGCGTTGCCCGCATGCGAGCAGCAATTCCATCTTGAGCCGATAGGATTCTTCCCGTGTCGGTTCCATGGTCACAATACGATCGGCCAGGATCAGCCCGGCATCGGCGTCGACGAGACGGGCCAGTTTTTCGAAGGACTCAAGCGCGCGGCCGAGCAGCCTGTCGCGTTCCGATGTGATCCAGTCATCGAACGCATTGCTTCCCAGATAAAGCCCGTCGAGGAAGGGCCCGGTGTAGTTCGCCAAGGCCTTCGCGAGGTCCTGAGCGGAACGGGCCGAGAGACCCGTTTCGAACTTCTCCACGTCGACTTGAAAGGCCTCTGGCCTCAGGGCGATCAGCTCACCGCTGGAATGGATGAGATCCACCCCTTCTCGCGCCAGATCCTGGCGCAGGACACTGAGGGCTTGCCGAAGGCTGTTGCGCGAATGTTCGCCGTCGCTGTCGCCCCATAGGAGGTCAGCCAGCCTCTCCCGCGTCGCCGCCATGCCCGGACACCGGGCCAGATAGGCGATGATTGCCGGCCCTCGTTTCCCGGTCAGCCGAAGCGGACCGGTCGTTTCATTTTCAATCCGGAAACCGCCGAAGAGTGAGATTCTATTTGCAGCGCCCCTATCCTCACTTTGCATTTGCTATCCCAGCCTGACGAAATCCTAACTCAAAACTAACGCTTCGCAACAGTCGGCCTTCGCGCTCAAGCGCTGCCGTAACGGCAGGCTGTTTAGGCTTTGCTAAATTAAAGTGACCAAGTCAACGAAAGGCTTGGTTCGAGGGGGACGCGTGTCCAGGACAAGAGCCAATTTGCTGCTGCTATTCGCAGCCGCTTTGTGGGGCTTCGGCAATGTCTCGCAAAAGATGGTGCTTGTGCATCTCGACGCGCTGAGTGCGGTGGGTCTGCGCTGCCTGATCGGCGGCCTGCTTGTGTTGCCCTTTGTCTTGATGGAGAGGCGGCTTCCGCTCGGGCCGGACTATTTTTCCAGCTTGGCCAAGGTGTGCGCGCTGTTTGCCATCTCCATCACGCTCCAGCAGCTTTGCTATCTCGGCGCCTCCGTCACCAATGCGAGCTTCCTGGTCAGCACGGCAACGGTAATGACACCGCTGGCCGCCTGGTTTCTCGTAGGCGAACGTCCGACAGCGAGTCTCACGGTCGCCGCCGGGCTGACCGTTGTTGGAGCCCTGCTGTTGTCGGATGGGATTGCCGGGTTCAGCAGTGGCGATCTCACCGCTGTCCTCTCGGCTGCCTGCTATGCGCTCTGGGCAGTCGAGCTGGGCCGGCACATGCAGGTGCATGCGCGGCCGTTCACCGCAGCCGCGACACAGTTCTTCGGCGCCGCAGCCTTCGCCCTGCCGCTCGGCGCAATGCAAGGCAATCTGTCGTTGGCCGCCGCATTCGCAGCCGGCCCGGAACTGGCGATCCTCGGCGTGTTCTCCACTGCGATTGCTTTCGGCATACAGACGGTTGCCCTCCGCTTTACGCCGGCCAGCCACGCCGCCGTGATCGTCAGCGCAGAAAGCGTTTTCGGGGCGCTGGGCGCGGCGATCTTTCTCGGCGAGCGGAGCTCGTCCGCGAGCGCATTGGGTGCCGCCATCATTCTGGGTGCGATCCTGTCCGTGGCACTGTCGAACCGAGCGCCGCAGGCACGCACGTCCTTGCGAACCGCTTCGGTTCAATCCTTCGACGGGGCCCCTGCCTTTGCAGCTGCCGCCGCAAATTGGGCAGGCGATCGTCACCCCAACAATTCAGGTCCAGTGGAGGAATGTGATGACCCTTGCCGGTGATGCGAAACCTATTCCGGCCCCGGCTGCCGCCCGACACGGGGCCAGTGGCGTCGATCAGCCAGGCGGCGGTGGCCTTGCCGATGGCGGCAGGACTTGTCGTGGGGGCGCAGTGATGGACGCGCGGACGATCCTTCTTCCTATCGCACATTTGGTATCGGCGCTTCGCGCCCGCATGAAGGGACCGGGCGGCTATTACAACAGCGGTAACGCGCTCGGCCTCATTGTCGGTCTCGCCATCCAGATTGCCACCGCGCCGGTCGGCTTGCATGAGGGAAGCAGCGTCACCATGGCGGTGATCGAATATTTCGCTGGCAGCCATGGCACTGTTGCGCTGACCTTGACCACCCTGGTCTTCTTCTGGGGCGGCGAGGCCTATCACCGGGCCTGGGCAAGGCCGGATGCTCCCGATCCTGCCCTCAACCGTCTGGGCGACTTCCTGTCGGGCCTGGGGGCGATCGGGCTCGGCATTGCCCTGTTGCTGCTCGGCGATCCATTGCTTGCGGCGACCTCCGGCCTGCTGCATGCGCTCGGCAAATTCGGCAGCACCTTCCACAGGCC
>NZ_RZQY01000033.1:0-19859 GCF_003998575.1 Mesorhizobium sp. M7A.F.Ca.CA.001.10.2.1
GCGCCCGTGCAGCACCGGTATCGGCGCCTCCGGCGAGACCTCGACCATGGGCGGCGCCGGCAATGTCGTGGCCAACATCGTTTCGCTCGGCGCTGCCGCTATTCCCGTCTCGGTCATAGGCACCGATGTGGCAGGCGATAGCCTGGTGCGGATGCTCGGCGAGCTTGGCGCCGATACGGCGGGCCTCGCGCAGGAGCGTGGTCGCATGACCTCGTCCAAAAGCCGCTTCAGCGCGCTCAACCAGCAGGTGCTGCGTTTCGACGAAGAGGAGATCAAGCCGCTCGGCGCTGCGGAGCGAGCCGGCCTGATCCGGCATTTCCGCGCCGCGCTGGCGCACGCCGACATCGTCATCCTGTCCGATTACGGCAAGGGCATCCTGCTCGACGGCGTCGCCGGCGACTTGATCGCCATCTGCCGCGAGGCTGGAAAGCCGGTGCTGGTCGACCCGAAAGGCCGCGATTACGCGCGCTATGCCGGGGCGACCGCCATTACCCCCAACCGCAAGGAACTCGGCGAGGCCGCCGGCCATGCGGTGTTCGCCGATGACGAGATCGTGGGTGCCGCACGCGAGCTGATTTCGGCACATGGTTTCGATTTCGTGGTCGCGACGCGCAGCGAAAAGGGCATGAGCGTGGTCGGCCCCGACGAGGCGCGCCACATCGCCACCCAGGCGCGCGAAGTGTTCGACGTTTCGGGCGCCGGCGACACGGTGATCGCGAGCTTCGCGCTGGCGCTGGCCGTGGGCGCCGATACGGTCATGGCCGCTTCGATCGCCAATGCCGCTGGTGGCGTCGTGGTGGGAAAACGCGGCACCGCGCGGCTGACGGTCGAGGAACTCACCGGCGCGCTGTTCCGTTCGCATGGGCCGACGGCCCACAAGGACGCCATCCTCGACGCCACGTCGGCCGCGCGCATGGTGGCGGCGTGGAAGGAAGAGGGCCTGAGCGTCGGCTTCACCAATGGCTGCTTCGACATCCTGCATGCCGGCCATGTCAGCTTGCTGCACGCGGCGCGCAGCCAATGCGACCGGCTGGTGCTCGGCCTCAACAGCGATGCTTCGGTGCGGCGACTGAAGGGCGCCGGGCGCCCGGTCAACGACCAGCACGACCGCGCCTGCGTGCTGGCAGCACTTGCCTCGGTCGATGCGGTCGTGGTTTTCGAGGAAGATACGCCGCTGGCGCTGATCGAAGCGCTGCTGCCCGACATACTGGTCAAGGGGGCCGATTACACGGTCGACACCGTGGTCGGCGCCGATGTGGTGCAGAAGGCCGGCGGACGCGTCGTGCTGGTCGATCTGGTCGCCGGAAAAAGCACCACCAACACCATTGGCAAATTGCGCGCCGGCGGCACCACAAACTGAGGGTTTCATGTCCGAGTTGAACGATTACCTTGTCCGCTCCGTGGCTGCCATATCAGCCATGGTCGAACGGGACCTGACCGGTGAGATGGAGCGGGCAGCGAGCGCCGTGGTGACTGCGCTTTCGTCGGGGAAAGCTTTGCTCATCGCCGGCAATGGCGGCTCGGCCAGCGACGCCATCCACATTGCCGGCGAACTGGTCGGCCGCTTTCTCAAGGAGCGCAAGGCCTACAATGTCATCGCGCTGCCGGCCAATGCAGCGGTGCTGACCGCCTGGGGCAACGACTATGGATTCGACACGGTGTTTTCGCGCCAGGTCGAGGCGCATGGCGCTGCCGGCGGCGTGCTCCTGGCGATCTCGACCAGCGGCAATTCGCCGAGCATCCTTGCCGCCGCCGAACAGGCGCGGAGGATGGATATGACGGTGATCGGCATGACCGGCGACACCGGCGGCAAGCTGAAGCCTCTGTCCGATATCCTGCTCAACGTGCCGTCGACCTCGACGCCGATCATCCAGCAGGGGCATCTGTGCCTTTACCATCATCTGTGCGAGGTGGTCGAAGCGCGCCTCAGCAATGGCTGATCCCACGACCTCTGGCCGCTTTCCGCTGGCGGAGCCGGGCCTATGGGTCGAGCGGGTCGGCTCAAGGGTGTTCGCCGCCGGCTCGCCGGCGCTGTTCCTCGATCGCGACGGCACCGTCAATGTCGATACCGGCTATCCGGATGATCCTGCCGAAATGGTGCTGCGCGCGGACATAGCCGCGGTGATAGCCGCCGCCAACCGGGCTGGCATTCCGGTCATCATCGTCACCAACCAGTCGGGCATCGCGCGTGGCTATTTCGGCTGGGGCGATTTCGCCGCCGTCAATGGCCGCGTGCTCGAGCTGCTGCGCGTCGACAATGCGTTCGTCGATATGGTCGTCGCCTGCGCCTATCACGAAGCTGGCTCCGGTGTGCTTGCGGTTGCCGATCATCCGATGCGCAAGCCCAATCCGGGCATGCTGCTGGAGGCGGCCGGGCGCCTCGGGCTCGATCTGCGGCGTTCGCTGATCGTCGGCGACAAGGAGGCCGACATGGAGGCGGGACAACGCGCCGGCCTCGCGCAGGGCTGGCTGGTAGATGGACAAGCAGCTGTCCGATCGGGCTTCACAATTCGGCCTTGGTGCGAGCGCGCGGATTTCGACGGCCTGCTCGCCGCAATAGCTGCGCTTGGCACCGCCTCGGGCGCGCCGTGACGGCTTACATCCGATCTTTGTCTCGCCAGGCTTCATAAAGCTTGGCCTCTGTCGCGAACGAATACAGCATCACCAGCATCGAATAGACGAACCCGTGCCGGCCGCACAGGAAGTAGCGCTTGGCCAGGTAGAACTTCAGAAAGTTGCCGAGCGGCGACAGCACCAGTCTTATCAGGCCGGGCTTCTTGGCTCGTTCGACAAGCGTGGCAACCTTGAGGCTGGAGTAGGTGTTGGCCCTTGCCAGATCCTCGGCAATAGTCATTTCGCGGCGATGCAGCAGCACGCCATTTTCTATCGTGCCGGTTTCGCCTGGCACCTCGAACGACTCATGGACCCGCAGATTGAGGTCCATCGTGGCCTTGTCGCGGCGGAAAAGACGCAGCAGCCTGTTGTGAAGCACCCAGCGGTGCGCATAGCCATAGCCCTTCAGCTTGTCGCGGCGTCTGATGTACCATCCGTCGAAGGCGTCATTCCCAAGCTGGGTCACATTCGTGATTGACTGCCTGAGCACGTCGTCGATGGCCTCGTCGGCTTCAATCGAAAGGCACCATGGTTGCGTGGCCTGATCGAGCGCGAATTGCCGCTGACGAGGAAAGCCCGGCCAATCGTTGTGAAACAGCCTTATCGGGTAGCCTTTGGCGATGTACCCGTTGACGACGTCCAGAGTGCTGTCCGTCGAGCCCGAATCGACGACGATGATCTCGGCGCAGAAATCGACGCTTTCCAGGCACTCGCCGATCATGTCGGCCTCGTTCATGCAGATGACCAGCGCCGAAACCGGGCTAGAAAATCGAGTCATCGTCCCACCCCACGGCACACTGTTCTCGGAATTGGGCTGCCCTGCGCCCCTGTTTACGCAATCCCGAAAGCGCTATGCGCTTTACCCGGGAAAACCGTTACATACTTTTTCTGGAATTGCTCTAGGAAACCAACAAGACGGCTACGGCAGAAATTCCGGCTTCACAGGAGAGCTATCGAACGCCAAAGCGGCGCTGATATGGCGAGGCCTTCAAGCGACATCGGCGAAAGCTCGTTGCGGTTCAGCCGGCTCAAGGCTGTGCGAACGAGACCAGCCCTTCGTCCTTGACCCGGCGGATGGTGAGCGCTGTGCGCACCGTGTCGACATTCGGGGTCGAGGTCAGTTCCTCGATGACGAAGCTCTGGAAGGCGCCAAGGTCGCTCGCCACGCAATGCAGCAGGAAATCGGATTCGCCCGACACCATCCAGGCGTCGCGTACGATCGGCCAGCCGCGGGTGCGCTCGGCAAAGATGCGCAGTTCGGCATCGGCCTGATGATGCAGGCCGACCAGGCAGAAGGCAACGACATCGAGGCCGAGCGCTGGTGCATTGAGCAAGGCACGGTAGCCACGGATGATGCCGGCTTCCTCCAGGCGCTTGACGCGGCGCAGGCATGGCGGCGCCGAAATGCCGACGCGGTTCGACAGTTCGACATTGGTCATGCGGCCGTCGCCCTGCAATTCGCGCAGGATCTTCCAGTCGATGGCGTCGAGGTCGGCCTTGAGCGGCATGGGGGCTCTCGATCATGAGGGGCAATACGCAAGAATCTTGCGTGATTTTGTAATTAAACGACTTCGCTGTCCATTCCATCCTTCGCCCGGAATATTTCGCGGGATCAGCGGCCGACAGGTGCGACAAAGCTTTCCGGGGACGAACACCAACTTGCCTTGCTGGCGTCGTGGGCAACACTTACATTACGCGCGACAATGATCGAGTTTTCCATGCCGCAATTGCCGGCAGCCCTCCGCAGAGGCTTTAGATGACCACCAAGCACGCGCCCGTTCTCATCATCGGTTCCGGCCCGGCCGGCTATACGGCGGCGGTCTATGCCGCCCGCGCCATGCTGAAGCCGATGCTGGTCGCCGGCCTGCAGCAGGGCGGGCAGTTGATGATCACCACCGATGTCGAGAATTATCCCGGCTTCGCCGACCCGATCCAAGGTCCGTGGCTGATGGAGCAGATGCTGAAACAGGCCGAGCATGTCGGCACCGACATCATCAACGACATCATCACCGAGGTCGACCTCAACGTGCGACCGTTCCGCGCCAAGGGCGATTCCGGCACGACCTATACCGCCGACGCGCTGATCATCGCCACCGGCGCGCAAGCGAAATGGCTGGGCATCCCGACCGAGCAGGACTTCATGGGTTTTGGAGTCTCGGCCTGCGCCACCTGCGACGGTTTCTTCTACAGGGGCAAGGATGTCGCGGTGGTCGGTGGCGGCAATTCCGCGGTGGAAGAGGCGCTCTATCTGTCCAATCTCGCCAGGAGCGTGACGGTCATCCACAGGCGCAGCGATTTTCGCGCTGAACGTATTCTGCGCGAGCGGCTTCTGAAGAAGGACAATGTCCGCGTCATCTGGGACACGATCGTCGATGAGATCACCGGCCGGCCCGGCAAGACGCCGCTGCCGCCCTCGGTCGAGGGGCTGAAGCTAAAGCATGCGGTGACCGGCGAGGTGTCGCACCTCAAGATCGACGGCGTGTTCGTGGCCATCGGCCATGCGCCGGCGGTTGAACTGTTCGCCGGCAAGCTCAAGCAGAAGCCGAACGGCTATCTGTGGACAGCGCCGGATTCGACCCGCACCGATGTGCCGGGCGTGTTCGCGGCCGGCGATGTGACCGACGATATCTACCGCCAGGCGGTGACGGCAGCGGGGCTCGGCTGCATGGCCGCGCTCGAGGCGGAGAAGTATCTGGCCGGCATCGAAGTGCATCGCGAAGCGGCCGAGTAGAGAGTTCAGAGAGCGGCTTAGAAACGCCGTGTAAAAGCCTGATTTTTCATTCAGACGCCAAAACAGAACGAGGGGAATCATGGCGTTGGACTGGGACAAGCTACGCGTGTTTCACGCTGCGGCGGAGGCGGGGTCGTTTACCCATGCGGCCGAGACATTGCATCTCTCGCAATCGGCGATCTCGCGGCAGGTCAGCGCGCTCGAGCATGATGTCGGCGTGCCGCTGTTCAACCGCCACGCCCGCGGGCTGGTGCTGACCGAGCAAGGTGAGATGCTGTTTCGCACGGCGCATGACGTGCTGATGAAGCTGGAGACCATCAAGTCCCGGCTGACCGAGACCAAGGATCGCCCGTCGGGCGTGCTGCGGGTGACGACGACGGTGGGGCTGGGCGCCGGCTGGCTGACCGAGCGGGTGCAGGAATTCATCGAACTCTATCCCGAAATCAGCCTGCAGTTGATCCTCGCCAACGAGGAGCTGGATCTCACCATGCGCCAGGCCGATTGCGCCATCCGGCTGCGCCAGCCGCAGCAGCCGGACCTGATCCAGCGCCGCCTGTTCACCGTGCATTTCCACCTCTACGCGGCCCCATCCTATGTCGCCAAGCACGGCAAGCCGTCTTCCGTCGCCGAGCTGAAGGCCCATCGCATCGTCACCTTCGGCGTGCCGGTGCCGTCGCATCTGTCGGAGCTGAACTGGCTGGAAACGGTCGGTGATTTCGAAGGCGGACAAAGGGTGCCGACGCTGCAGATCAACGACATATTGTCGATCAAGCGGGCGGTGCAGGGCGGTGCCGGCATCGCCATGCTGCCCGACTATGTGATCAGCAAGGACTCCGATCTGGTGCAGCTGCTGCCGGAGACCGAGGTGCCGTCTTTCGACACCTATTTCGCCTATCCCGACGCGATGAAGAACCAGGCCAAGCTGCATGTGTTCCGGGACTTCATCATCGCCAAGGCCCGAAGCTGGTCCTTCTGATTTTCGTTTTCACGCCCTACGGGATTATCCCCGCCAGGGCATCAGCCGAGGCAGCCAGCCGGGCACGTTGCGGCGGTAGGTCTCGTATTCGGCGCCATAACGGCGGCTAAGCGTCGGCTCTTCATAGAGCCTGACGAAGGCGCCCATGGAGACAGCGCTGACGGCGGCATAGGCGACCAGCGCCCAGCTCGAGAACAGCAGCGCCTGGCCGAGGATGATCGACAGCACGGCGACATACATCGGGTTGCGGACATGGCGGTAGATGCCGCCTATCACCAGCCTCTCGGTCGGGGCGACCGGTGCGGGTGTGCCCAGGCCCTCAAGCGCAAAACGGCCGAAGGCATGCAGGAGTGCCGCGCCCGCGGCAACGATCAGAAGCCCGCCAACAGGGGCAAAGCCCGGCAGGCTCGACCAGGGCAAGCCCCAGCGATCGGTCAACAGCCAGGGCACCAGCCCGGCAACCACGCACGGCGCCGCGATGAAGAAGGCCGCACTGCCGGCGATCGCCGAAAACCTCCGCATTGGCTGCTTGCTCCGCGATTGCCTTAGAAATGCACGCCTGCTGCCCGCTTCCACATCATTGCCCAGTTTTGGCATTTCGAGCCGAAAGCCAGCCGAGATTAGCGATTCTGTAGTTGCAATTGCCCGATTCAGCGCTCCATTTCGACGATTTTGCTGGTCCTATTGGCTTCTGGAATGGGTTAGACCACAGCCTGCGTCTTTTTGCATGTGTGTGTTGCAAAATAGATGCTTGTTTCTTGGGCATGATGAGCACATATATAGATCATCTCCTGGGCGCGTTCTCCTCCCATTAGCGCCCTCGAGTGTTCCCCTCTGGAGGTTAGCCTTAACAGGCACTCCAATCAAACTCAGCCGGATCTTCATTGATCCGGCTTTTTTGTTGCCTGTACCCTGCTGGGCCGGCCAAAAATTCCATCACAATTGCCACGTAACGGTGACATGTAACCTCTGGTAACATATCCCGGACGCCCGCGACCTGCTATGTAGATCATAGGACGCGGTGTGGTTCGGACGGGAGATGGGGGCATCACTCGTACGGCCCGGGCTCAGGCGGCTACCGCGTCCGAACCGTTTTTCCGCCGAACTCGGCGGTACCAAATGCGGCGGACCTGACGTTTTACCTCCCAAGGAAACGGTCCGCGAACAAAACGACGTCCGGTCCCCGCCGGACGTCGTTTTCTTTTGTTCCCCCGAATCAGGTTCGAGAGGAACGCCACGCCATCAGGCAGCCTTGCCGTTGGTGTTCATGGCGTCGTCAGCCAGACGGCCGGTGAGTTCGGCCATGTGGTCGAAGACGGCACGATAGCTGGCAACGCCCGCGGTCGCCGAGCGCAACTCGATGATCAGGTCGCCGATCTCGGCTTGCGGCATGGTTGCCTCGACGACATCCCATCCCGGCCAGTCGGGTCGCGCGTCGTAGCCGAGGATCTGGCCGCGCCGCTGCGGGATGAGAGCGATGATCTTCGAGGTGGCGTCGGAGGGGGTGACGATCTCGACCTTCATCACGGGCTCCAGGAGCACCGGCAAGCACGCGGCCATGCCTTCCTTCATCGCCAGCCTGGCCGCCATCTGGAAGGCCATGTCGGAGGAATCGACCGCATGATAGGAGCCGTCCGACAGGTTGACTGCGACATCCACGACCGGAAAGCCCAGCGGCCCGGATTTCAGATAGTCGCGGACCCCGGTCTCGACCGACTGGATGTAGGTCTTGGGCACGACGCCGCCGGTGATGGTGTCGGTGAACTGGAAGCCGGAACCGCGCGGCAGCGGCTTGATCTCGATCACCACGTCGCCGAACTGGCCATGGCCGCCGGACTGTTTCTTGTGACGGCCGCGCTGCTGCGCCGATTTGCGGATCGTCTCGCGATAGGGCACCGCCGGCGGATGACCTTCGACCGGTATCTGGTTCTTGCCTTCCAGCCGCTCGCGCACCACGCGCAGATGCATCTCGCCATGGCCCGACAGCACGGTTTCGGCCGAGTCCTGATTGTGGCGCAGGCTGAGCGAGGGGTCCTCCTCGGCCAGCCGCTGGATGGCGGCCGACATCTTCACTTCGTCCTTGCGCTCCTTGGGGCGGAGCGCGAAGGCGAAGACCGGCTGCGGCGGCTCGAACTGGACGAGCGGCTTGATGCCGCCCTTGGCCGAGCTCAGCGTCTGGCCGGTCTTGACCTCGTCCAGCTTGCCCAGTGCCACCGTGTCGCCGACCTTGGCGATGGAGAGCTTGGACTGGTCCTTGCCGAGCATCCGGTAGATGCCGGAAACCTTGGCCGTGTCGCCGCCGGGCAGCCAGAGTTCGGAACCGTCGACGACCTGACCGGAGAGGATGCGCGACACCGACAGCTTGCCGCCATGCGAGGTGTGGATGGTTTTCATCACCTGGACCAGGGTAGCCGCGCCGTCGGGTGCACCGAGCCGTTTGCGGGTCGCCTCGATGTCGGGCGCGTCGTGGCGGATCGCCTTCAGGAGGCGCAGCACGCCGTTGCCTTTCTCGGCGGTGCCGATCAGCACCGGGATCACCGCACCGTCACGCAGGTCGGCGGCGAGGTCGTCGAAGATCGCATCCTTGGGCGGCTCGATCTCCTCGAGCAGTTGTTCCATCAACTGGTCATCATGGTCGGCCAGCGTCTCCAGCATCGAGAAACGCGCTTCGAGCTCGCGCGCCTTGTCGTCGCCGGGAATCTGCGCCACCTCGCTTTCGGCATATTCGCGATAGATGTAGGCGCGCTCCAGCGCCAGGTCGATCGAACCAATGACGACACCGTCCTTGCGCAGCGGAATCTGGCGCAGCAGCAACGGCACGGCACTGGCCGGCTGCAGCATCTTCAGCGTGTCGCGCACGCCGGTGATTGCCTTGTCGACCTTGTTGAGGAACAGAATGCGCGGCACTCCGAGATCGTCGAGCTTGCGCATGATCAGTTGCAGGGCAGGGATCTTCTTTTCATCGGCCTCGGCTACGACGACCGCGAGGTCGCAGGCGGCCAGCACCGGTTCGGCCTCGAAAGAGAATTCGATGGAACCGGGACAGTCGACGAAGGTGATCTGCTCGCCCATGAATTCGGTCGTGGCGACCGTCGCCTCGACGCTCATGGCGTGGGCGCGCGCCTCGGGCGAATGATCTGAAACGGTGTTACCTGATGAAACGGGATTTTGTCGGGGAATTGAGCCCGTACGGGCCAATATGGCTTCGAGAAGTGTCGTCTTACCGCTTGCGAAGGGACCGACTATGGCAATGCATTTCGGTCCCGTGCGTCGTCCTCCGGCGCGAGTACCCATGACTGACCTCCACTCAGGCGTTTCCCGTAGGACCGACTGGCATGTATGGTTCAGGCTTGGTCAATCGGTCCTGAGCGGCGGCCGGCCTGTTCGACCGTCGCGGGCGGGGTTCTTTTCAAGTGCCACCTGCCCAAAGCCATCGTCCCACTTGTTTGCCGGCAGGGCAAGAAAAATAGAAACCCTTTGCTCGGCAGTGGACCGTGCGGATCATATGCTGGGGCTGGCAGCGGGAAGCTGTTGCACGTCGACCGATATCGGCCGAAACTGAAAACAGGCGACCCGTCGCCCGCTGCTTGAAGGACCATCGACCCATGAAGATCATTGCCTGCGGCAGCGTGCCGACCGTCATCGCGCCGGAAAAATACTTCGCCGGCCGGGTGCTGCAGACGCCGATCATCGAGAAAGAGGCGCCGGCGCGGCTGCGGGCCACGCTGGTCAGCTTCGAGCCGGGCGCGCGCACCCACTGGCATACGCATCCGCTTGGCCAGACGCTGTACGTGACGGAGGGCGCCGGGCTTGCCCAGACGTGGGGCGGCCCGATCCAGGAGATCAGGGCCGGCGACGTCATCTCGTTCGCGCCTGGCGAAAAACACTGGCATGGCGCGGCGCCCAAATCGGCGATGACGCATATCGCGATGCAGGAGGCGCTCGACGATGTCCATGTCGATTGGCTGGAGGGGGTCACCGACGAGCAGTTTGGCGGTCGAGACACCTAAGCCGGCGGAGGGCAGGCTTCTTGCCGCAGCGATGACGATCGTCGCGCAAGCTGCAAAACCGCTGGCATTTAAACCACTCGGACGCCCAGAAAATTCAGCCTCCGCCGGGCGCCTTCCCACGCCCTGATGCTGACATCGTTGAGATAGCAGTCCATCAAGACCCTGCAGCCGACCAAGATCTCGACCGGTTGTCCAGCAAAAACCATTGCGCCCGGCCGCCCAAAAAAATTGTGTATTGTTCCGTCGTCAAAGCCATTTTCTCCGAAATTGGCGAAATCCCCTACGTCCCCTTCAAACCAACGCTGAAAATCGACAAGGGTGCTGTTGCTTCGGTAATCTCGTCCCACGGCTTGATCGCCTGAAAAGGTGCCAAAAACGACATCGGTCGCCTGAAGGACTCTGGTGTGGCTGTAGCCGATTTCGTCACGCATCCACCTGTACCTTGTGTCGTAGGTGGAGACGAATTCCGCAAACAAGTCGAGCCGGCCGGTCTTCTTGGGAGTGTAGGTAAACCAGATGCCGCTTTCGAGCATGGCGTGCAGGTAATCTCTATCGCCGGCGCTGTTGTTTTCGAAAAATACCAAGCCGCCCAAATCCGGCGCCCCATCCCACTCGTAAGATTCGTCTCGCAGAATGCGTCCGTCCCCGGTCCGGTTGAACCAGCTGTATTTGTAGTTACCGAAGGTGCCAGGCCAAAAATGGAAATACTCATAGGGATCGCCTTGCAGTTGCCGCGTTTCCATCGGCATCGCCCCATCTTTGCGGCGCGGCAAGACAACCATTTCGGAGCGATCGAAACTGTTGCCTAGAATTCGCTTTCGATCGTTGCGATCGGCAAAGCGTTTCAGTTTTGCCCTGGTCCATTTTTCAGCTTCCTCGGTCCAGTAACAGCCCGACTGTGCTTTCAGGTAATCAATTTTTGCCTCGCCAAGAGCGGAGATCTGGCCCTCGTCGTTAGGGTCCGACTGCTTGAAATAGTTCATTGATGTGGCTGTCTGCTCGGCAAATGAAACACTGAGCGCCTGCTTGAACCGCTCGGTATTTTCAGTGCCCGGCCCGGACACTATGAATTCGCCGTCGTGATTGTTTGATGGATTGCCGCCTTTGGCCATGATGCATCTCCCTTCTGAGGCTTCATGGTTGATCGAATGCGGCCGGCTTCCTAGTCGTCATATGACGATGGTCCGCGGGTTCGCTGCGCACGTTTCCCGGATTGCAAGCTGATTTCGCGCGTCTGGCTCGCACGCCATGCCGGCCGGCAACGTCCCTCGGAGCCACTTCGGCTTTGACTGTAGCACCTGCATGGCCTCTAACTCACGTCTGGATATAGCCATGTCAAAGCACCGTCTGCCCCTGGTCGCCGCTATCTATCTTGGTTCGTTCGTGGCTCTGCTCGACGTCAGCATCGTCAATGTCGCGCTGCCGACCATCCAGCAGGCGTTGCAAACCGATTTCGGCGGCCTG
Organism: Mesorhizobium sp. M7A.F.Ca.CA.001.10.2.1; assembly: GCF_003998575.1. Lineage (NCBI taxonomy): Bacteria > Pseudomonadati > Pseudomonadota > Alphaproteobacteria > Hyphomicrobiales > Phyllobacteriaceae > Mesorhizobium > Mesorhizobium sp. M7A.F.Ca.CA.001.10.2.1. The sequence continues at coordinate 11,795 of NZ_RZQY01000033.1, forward strand.
CAATGGGTGGTCGACTCCTACACGCTGTGCCTGTCCGCCTTCATGCTGTCGTCCGGCCTGATCGGCGATCGCTATGGCCGCAAGCGCTCGTGGCTGGCCGGCGTCGGCATCTTCGTGGCCGGTTCGCTGATCTGCGCCGTCGCGCCCAATCTGCCGGTTCTGCTGGCCGGCCGGGTGGTACAGGGCATCGCCGGCTCGCTGCTCATTCCAGGCGCGCTGTCGATCCTGACGCAGGCCTTTCCCGATGCGCGCCAGCGCGCTGGCGTCATTGGCGGCTGGGCGTCGTTCGCCGCCATCTCTCTGCTCGTTGGTCCCGTCCTCGGTGGCATCCTGGTCGAGACCGTCGGCTGGCAAAGCATCTTCTTGATCAACCTGCCGCTGGGCTTGATCACGATCGCGCTCGGTGCTGTTTCGATCAACGAGACGGCGCATCCCGAACATGCCCATCTCGACCTCGTCGGCCTGGCTCTCAGCATCCTTTGGCTGGGGGCGCTGACCTTCGGCCTGATCTCGGCCGGCGAGAATGGCTGGGGCGAGCCAAGGACGGTCGCGGCGCTGGTCGCCGGCGTCGTCGGTCTGGCTGCTTTCCTCGGCTTCGAGGCGCGCACTGCACGCCCGATGCTGCCGCTTGGCCTGTTCCGCGATGTCCGCTTCGCCGTCGCCAATGTCGCTTCGTTCGCGCTCGGCTTCACCTCCTATTCCAGCGTCTTCTTCTTCTCGATGTTCCTGCAGCAGGTGCAGGGCTGGTCGCCGACGCAGACCGGCCTGCGCATGGCGCCGGCCTTCATCGTCCAGATCGTGGTGTCGCCATGGATCGGCAGGCTGAGCGCGCGCTATGGTCACTCCGCGCTGATGACCATCGGCTATGTTGCTATCGGCCTGTCCATGCTCGGCATGTGCTGGGCCGGCCCTTCGACGCCCTATGCGATGCTGTGCCTTCTGTTCGCCATTGGCGGCCTCGGCAATGCGCTTGCAATCCCGACCGGCAGCGCTGCCGCCATGTCCTATGCGCCGCGCGAACGCTCGGGCATGGTGTCGGCGGTCATCAATGCCACCCGCCAGAGCGGCCTTGCCATCGGCATCGCCTTGCTCGGCGCCTTGATGAGCATGCGGGCAACCAACCTTTTGACCGGGTATCTCGGCGATGCCGGTGTCGCCAACGCGGAAGCGGTCGCCCGTGCTGCGATTTCACGGCATGATTTCGCAACCGATGCGGCGATGGGCGAAAGCGGCGTGCATGAACTCTATGCTGCCGCCTATGCCGGCGGCTTCCACGCCGCGATGCTGACGGCAGCGATCGGCGCGTTCCTCACCGCCGCATTGCTGGTCGCCGTGCTGGCGCCGGCCGAGGCGCGCTCGGCCAAAGAGACCAAGCACGAGGCGTGAGGCTGACGGCCCATTAAAAAACCCGGCGGTGAAGCCGGGTTTTTGCATTCATAGTGCGTCGGTCAGGTCAGCGAAGCCGTAAAACGCTGGATGCGTGTGCAGGCTTCTTCCAGAAGCGTCTCCGAGGTCGCGTAGGAGATGCGGAAGTTGGGCCCGAGGCCGAAGGCCGAGCCGAACACCACCGCGACGCCCTCGGCTTCGAGCAGTTCCGAGCAGAAGGTCTCGTCGGTGTCGATCAGCCTGCCGGCCTTGGTCTTCTTGCCGATCAGCTGGGCGCAGGAAGGATAGACATAGAAGGCGCCTTCCGGCGACGGACAGGTGATGCCGCGTGCCTGGTTGAGCATCGACACGACAAGGTCGCGCCTGCCTTGAAAGATCGCCTTGTTTTTGGCGATGAAATCCTGCGGGCCATTCAGCGCCTCGACGGATGCCCATTGCGCAATGGTGCAGGCGCCCGATGTCTGCTGACCCTGGATCATGTCCATCGCCTTGATCAGTTGAACCGGACCCGCCGCATAACCGATGCGCCAGCCGGTCATTGCATAGGCTTTCGACACGCCGTTCATGGTCAGCGTGCGCTCGTAGAGCTTAGGCTCGACCTCGGCGATGGTCCTGAAGACGAAATCGCCATAGGTCAGGTGCTCGTACATGTCGTCGGTCAGCGTCCAGACATGCGGATGCTTCAACAGCACGTCGGCCAGCGCGCGCAATTCGGCTTCGGTATAGGCGGCACCCGACGGGTTCGACGGCGAGTTCATCAGCAGCCATTTGGTCTTCGGCGTGATCGCCTTTTCCAGCACGGAAGCGGTCAGCTTGAAGCCGTTGTCGATCGAGGTGTCGGCAAACACGGAGGTGCCGCCGCATATGGCCACCATCTCGGGGTAGCTGACCCAATAGGGGCGAGGAATGATGACCTCGTCGCCGGGGTTCAGCGTCGCCATGAAGGCGTTGAACAGGATCTGCTTGCCGCCGGTGCCGACTATGGTCTGCTCGGGCTTGTAGTCGAGATTGTTCTCGCGCTTGAACTTTTTTGCGATCGCCTCGCGCAGCGGCACGATGCCCGAAACCGGCGGATACTTGGTTTCGCCACGGCGGATCGCCTCGATTGCCGCATTCTTGATGTTGTCGGGCGTGTCGAAATCCGGTTCGCCGGCGCCAAGCCCGATAATGTCACGGCCGGCATTTTTCAGCTCGCGCGCTTTCTGCGTGACCGCGATGGTGGCGGAAGGCTTCACGCGGGAAAGGGTGTCGGCAAGAAAGGCCATGAGCTTGACGTCTCCATGGAAGATCGGCGCGGCCAGGAGCGACCGCGGCGCTTCTCATGTCGCATGATTTCGCGCAACGCAAGTATTGTCGGCTGATCCAGGTCTCAAGGAGCTGTGATCGGGACCCGGGGTCGGCAACAATAAATTCATTAACGAGCGGTAGAGGCTTGAGTGGCAGGATGGCAGACCAATTGCGGAGCGAGGAACCGTGTCGCGCAGCGTCGGGCTTGCCCACATCATCCGTCAGGACGACGGCACCTCCACCGGTGTCTGGGGTATCTACACGCTGCAAAGCGCCTTCCAGCCGATCTTCGCTTTCAAGGAAGGCAAGCTGTCGGTGGTCGCGTTCGAAGGGCTGATCCGGCCGTTCCGCGACGGCGAGCCGCAATCGCCGATGAATTTCTTCTCGACCTGCCCGGCCGCCGACCGGCTGCATATCGAGGCGCTGACCAGGACGCTGCATCTTCTCAACGCCGGTGCCTGCCTGCCGCGGGAAGCATCGATCTTCGTCAATTTCGACCCGTCAGTGTTCACCGAACGCGCCGTTGCCGACGCTGCCTTGCGCGAAATGCGGCTCGTGCTGCACGAGGCCGGCATCGACCCGCGTCGCGTCGTCTGCGAGGTGACCGAGCAGCGGTCGGCGTCGCAGGAAGCCTTGCATGGCTTCGTCGCGGCACTGAGGGCCAACGGTTTTCGCATCGCCGTCGACGATTATGGCGCGGACGATTCCGACATCAATCGGGTCAAGGAATTGAAGCCGGATATCGTCAAGTTCGATGCCTACTGGATCACGCAGCTGATGGAGTCCGGCGCCGGCTTCGCGTTGCTGACCACCATGGTGAAGAACTTCGAGGAGCAAGGTATCCATACGGTGTTCGAAGGCATCGAGGAGGGCTGGCAACTGGAGCTCGCCGAGAAATCGGGTGCGTCGATGGTGCAGGGTTTCGTGCTGGCGCGGCCCGAATTGGCGCCGACCAGCTTTGGCGTCTTCGACAAGGCCAGGCAGGCGCCTGTCGCTGCTGCCGTCGACACGTCGGCTCCTGCCGTGGGAACGCCTTCGGCGCGGCCGGTCAAGGCCTTCGGGCGCCGCGTGGCGACATGAGAGACGATCGGCGGCGCAATGTCGGCGATGCGATCCGGGTCGACGAAGTCGGCATCGAATACGGCATCCATGGCGAGTTCCGGCTGCGCAGCGCCTATCAGCCGATTTTCGCGCCGCGCGGCCGTTTCCTTCACGCGGTCGCGGCCGAAGCCCTGATCGAGCCGCACCGTGCCGGCCGGCCCGGCGCGCCGAAGGTGTTCTTTGAAAGCGTTGCCGTCTCGGACCGGCTGTTTGTGGAAACCATGTGCCGGGCGCTGCATCTCAGGAATTTCCGCAACATCGGCGTCGACGGGCTCGACCTGTTCTTCAACTACAACCCGTTGATCAACGACCATGCCGGGCGGGCATTGGCCGAGATTCGCCTGATGACCAGGCATCTCGGCGAGTTCGGCCTGGCGCCGGCCATGCTGGTCTGCGAAATCACCGAACAGGCGGCGGACGACGCGCTTCTCGTGCGGCTGGTGCGCGAGATGCGGCGCGACGGCATCCGCATCGCCATCGACGATTTCGGCACCGGGCACTCGACCGAGGAGCGGGTGAGCCTGCTCAAGCCCGACATCGTCAAGATCGACGGCACCTGGTTCGCGGAGTTCTGCCGCCACGCTGCCGCCGAACGGTTCTTCCGCCCGCTGGTTTCCAGCCTGCATGACCGCGGCGCCAAGGTGCTGGTCGAAGGCATCGAGCAGCCCACCCATCTGCGCGTCGCGCTCGAAGGCGGCGTCGACCTGCTGCAGGGTTTTCTCCTTGCCCGTCCGGCCTTGGCCGGCACGGTATTCGAGGAGAAACCGCTGGTCATCGATGCGCTGCTGGGCCGGGACAGCAAGGTCGTGCCCCTCTTTGGCTAGGGCATGTCGATATTCAGGTGATGCCGGCCTGCAAACGGCGGCTTCCTGCGCTTCCCTAGTTCTACTGCCACGCAGTAGAACTGAGCTCACGTACTTAAGTACGCTCCGCTCCGGTTCTCGGAACCCACCGTTTTCGGCTCGGCCTGACCTGAATCTCAACATGCCCTTCAACGGCCTCAGATTTTCGGCGATTCACATATCAGCGGCGCTGATCGTCGTACCAAAACAAATCATTGGTTGAGACCGCCGCCGCTGCGATAATCGCGCGGAGACAGTGCTCCGGGGAACAGCCATGATACTTTACGGCATGATCGACAGCGGCAATTGTTACAAGCCGCGCCTGCTGATGGCCAAGCTTGGCCTTGGCTTTACCAATGTCGAAGTGAGTTCGCACACCGGCGATACGCGCAAAGCCGACTTTGTCGCCAAGAATCCGAATGCTATGGTGCCGCTGCTCGAGTTCGACGATGGCCGGCGGCTGGCCGAATCCAACGCCATCCTGCTCTATCTCGCCGAAGGCACACGCTTCCTGCCGGCGGACAGGTATGAGCGTGGGCTTGCCTATCAATGGCTGTTCTTCGAGCAATACAGCCACGAGCCTTACATTGCCGTGCGCAAGGCGCTGCTGACCTTCCCCGAACGTGCTGGGGATGCGACCCCGGAGCGGCTGGCGGTGACGCTGGAGCGCGGCAACAAGGCGCTCGGCGTGATGAACAGGCATCTGGAAAACAATGCTTTCTTTTCCGGCAGCACGCTCAGCGTCGCCGACATCGCGCTCTATGCCTATACGCATACGGCGGAGCAGGGCGGCTTCCATCTCGACGCCTATCCGGCGGTGGCGGCCTGGCTTGGCCGAGTGGAAGCGGATCCGGGGCATGTGCCGATCGAGTGGATGGGGTAGTTTGTCCCGCGCCAGGTGGGCGGATGGGTAGCTACTTCAAGAGATGATCATAGTCCGCATGGGTGCCGATCCAGAACCAGATCACATCATCGTTGGTGCGGGTGGCAACAGCCCGGTAATTGTCGTCAACTCGCGCAGACCAGTAGCGTCCGACCTGTTTGAAATGCAGCGAGGGATCAAAAGGGTGGGAGCGGAGTCTTTCAAAACGCCTGTCCGCTTTTGCTCTGATCGCCGATGGCAGTTTTTCGTAAGCCTCCCAGAACGATGGGGAGGCGACGTGATTCACAGAGGCCGCGTCCGACCAGCGCGATGGTCCGTCAGTGCCTGTTCGGCAAGCTTATCCAATCGGCCGGCTTTCGCATCGGCCTCGATCTGCCGATCCCACATATCCTCCCGAAGCGCTTCGAACCAGGCAGCAAACGCCTTCAGTTCTTCAGGGCTCAGTTCCGCAACGGATTTTTCAATTTGCTCAAGCTTGGTCATGGCCGAATGATACCACTACTAGGCTAAAAGTACCACCGGTGGGACTGTAGCGCCCGTTGCAGCACCTAACCCCAGACAGCAAAAAGGCGGGATTAAATCCCGCCTTCCATGCTTGGTAGCCTGATCGGGAACGTCCGGTCCGGGCTGGCAGCTATCTGCTGATCCAGCTTGTCGGGTCTTTCCGCTCCAGCGCGCTTCTCGCGCGACTGTCAGTACATCCGTGACTTGCCGCGCGCCCCGAGCTCTCGCCCGGCGCGCGCTATCGCAAAATCAGGCTGCCTTGCTCAGAGATCCAGCGGACGACTTGCCAGTGCGGCGGTCCTGCTCGATCTCGAAGTTGATCTTCTGGCCTTCGACCAGGGTCGACAGTCCAGCACGCTCGACAGCGGAGATGTGGACGAAAACGTCCGCGCCGCCCGCGTCAGGCTGAATGAAGCCGAAGCCCTTGGTGGCGTTGAACCACTTGACCGTTCCAGTTGCCATTTAGATAGTCCTTCACATTTGCTTTAGATTGACCAGACCGAGGTCCAGCCGGTGTGCATCGAGATTTTGGAGATAGACGTCAGCAAACGCGATTATCGCGAGGCCCGGATCGATCGGCCGAAATATCAATGGAAGGCATATAGGCTGCTTTCGCACGAAAAACAAGACTGCGTGAGAAAGCCGTGATGAGGGCGCCGCCCAATGGCCGCCCCAATCGCGTGAGAGCGTCGCGATGATCGGAGCCTGTGGGCGCTCGATCCACACCCGCTTGGGAGGGGATCTTGGGGGAGAGGACCATGAAAATCATTCTGCTTGCCGCCTGCCTCACGCTTGTCGCCGCCCAGGCGCAGGCGATCTCGCGCTACGACCCGACGCGTATGGGTTGCGGCAAGGTTCAGGGGACGATCGCCCGGCAAGGGGCCGTCATCCTGCGCTACCAGTCGAAGCGGGTGCCTAGACTGCCGCTCTACGACCGCTATGTGCAGAGCCAGCGATTCTGCAGCATGGGCGAGGTGAGGACACGGGCCTACGTGCCGAGCGCCGACACAAAGTCCTGCCCGGTCTACAACTGCAAGCGGCCGGACAATGACCGGCATTTCCGCCGGCGGTTCTTCCACAACAACTAGGCACCTGCCTACAACAATTAGGCACCTGCCTACATCAGAACCCGAACGACACCTGCGCTGGTGGCGGGGGGCCGACGCGCACGCCTTCCATGGCCAGCATCTTCTCCTTGGTGATCGATCCGCCGGGCGCCGAGAAGCCGCCGATCTTGCCGCCGGCGGCAAGAATGCGATGGCAAGGGATGACCAGCGGCACCGGATTTGAGCCAAGGGCGGCCCCGGTTTCGCGGGCGAGCCCGGCATGGCCGGCGGTTTTGGCCAGCTCGCCATAGGTGGTGGTTTCGCCGAAGGAGAGTTTTCGCGCCGCGTCGTAAATGGCGAGGCGGAAATCGTCGACGCCGTCGAGATCGACCGGCACGGCGGAGAAATCGATGTCCTCGCCCGCCGCATAGGCCTTGATCGCCGCGATCAGCTCGACCACCCATGGCGGCTGCGCCGTGGCACTGGAAACGCCGCCATGGCGCAGCAGGCGCCGCTCCACCGCTTCGCGGCTGCGTTCGGGCAGGCAGAGCCGGATCAGGCCCTTTTCGCTCCACGCAATGCCCATGAAACCGATCACTGTTTCTAACACTGCGTGGCCGGCCGTGATCGAAGCTGTCGTGACCATGATGCGTTCCTTCCCGCAAAGTGGCGAAATCCGGGATTGGTCCCAGTACATATGCGGAACAATATGGCATCACCGCCTGCGTCTCGCCACCCGAAAACCACCTGATCGCCCCGATTGCCCGGCCTGAATCGCTGGTGTAAGGAATTTCTTAACAACCCGACAAACCGGACCCGAGCGCGGCTTGCCAGCAAAACTCAACCTTATCGTGATCGGCGTGATCCTGGCCGCCGCCGGCATCAGCGGCTGCACGTCGACCTCGCAGATGAAGTCCGCGCCTGCTCTCACCGAAACAGCGACCGTCGCCGGCACTGACGCCGGTTTCACCGTGCCGCTGCCGGAGACGGTTTCGGTGCTGCCGGAATCATCAGGG
>NZ_RZQY01000340.1:0-6376 GCF_003998575.1 Mesorhizobium sp. M7A.F.Ca.CA.001.10.2.1
TCCTTCAACCATCTTGTTTATCCGGTTCCGGAACCAGGCGGCCTCGGAGTTCACCTGACGCTGGATATGGCCGGATCGGTTCGTTTCGGGCCGGACGTCGAGCCCGTCGATGAGGTCGGCTACGCGGTCGACCCAACTCGGGCCACACCATTTTACGCGGCCATCCGACGCTACTGGCCGGGGCTGAGGGACGGGGAACTGGAGCCGAGCTATTGCGGGCTGCGGCCTAAAACGAACGGGTTGCAGTTCGGCGATTTCGACATTCTGGCAGATCAGTCCGGACGGCTGATCAGTCTTTTCGGAATCGAGTCACCTGGCCTGACAAGTGCGCTCGCCCTGTCGGATAGGGTTGTCCAACTAGTCAGAACGACGAACTTCGTCTTGCTTTAGCCTTTGACCGCTCCAGCGGTCATGGATCCTGATATCTGCCGATACATCACAAGACCCAGCAAGGCCGGCGGCAAGGCGCCCAGCATCATGACCGCGGAAGCGGTTCCCCATTTTACGCCGCCGCCGCTTGCGGCGAAGAAGAAGGACGCGCCGACCGTCATCGGCACGGCACGGCTGGTTGTCAGCATGAGACCGAAGAGGAACTCGTTCCAGGCAGTGATGAAGCCGAAAATGAAGGTTGTGACGAGCGCCGGTCGGATGACGGGCCGGACGATCATCATCATCACCTGCAAGGAACTTGCGCCATCGACTTTCGCCGCCTCGTCGAGTTCGACCGGTACATCTGAAATCGCGTTCACCAGGATGACGAGCGCAAGAGGCGCGTTGACGATGGTCAGGATGAGCCCGAGCCCGATCTGCGTATCGAGCAGGCCCAGCCACTGATACATCATGTAAAGCGGGATCGCGAAGATGATCAGCGGTACGGCGCGAAGGTTGATGACGATCGGCAGGACCAAGCGCTTTCCCGCCTCGCTACGCGCGATCGCATAGGCAGCCGGGAACGCGAGCACGATCGCAAGGCCGGTTCCGATCAGCGCCGCCACGGTGCTGTTCAGCAGGTAGGCATAGATGTTGAAGCGGCTGGTCTGCGTCAGAACCTCCAGATAGTTGTCGAGCGTCGGTTGGCTGATCCACAAACCGGGGTTCGTCGAAAGCTCGCGCTGGCTTTTGAGCGATGTGATCAGCGTCACGATAATGGGGAAATTCATCGCCAGCACGGCGATGGCAAAAACGATCCAGCGCAGTGCCCTGACCATCGTCAACGCTTCCTGCGGCCGGCAAGCCGGTTAAGGCCGTGGAGAACGATGAACGACGCCAGGAACAGGATAACCGAAGCGGCGACCGCCTTGCCGATAGCCCCTTCCTTGAAGAAGGCCTGATAGATGTAGATCGACAAGGACGTCGTTGAACCGCCAGCGCCACTGCCGGTCAGCGCATAGACATTGTCGAACACCCGGAAACCGTCGATGAAACGGATGAAAAACGCGATGACCAGCGTCGGCTTCATCAACGGCAGGTCGATCCACCGAACGATCTCAAACGGTGATGCGCCATCGAGCGAGGAGGCTTCGCGCACGTCGAGCGGTATGGCCGAATAGGCCATGTAGAAGAGCAGGAAGGCGAAAGGCGTCCATTGCAGCGTCTCCACGACGACAAGGGTGCGGAAGGCATTGTTGATGTCGAGGAAGGCCGGGCTGTCGCCAAACCATTCGAAGAGATAGTAGGGGACGGGGCCCGCGAATTCATGCAGCACCAGCCGGTACATGAGACCGACCATGGCCGGCGCGACCATAAGCGGCAGCATCAACGGCGCCATCAGGACTGGTCGCTTGCTCAGAAGCGGCGCCAGGAAGATGGCAAGGAAAAGGCCGATCAGACATTCCGCTGATGCGGTAAGAATACCGAAGCGCAGAGAGAACCAGGCCGAGCTCCAGAATTCGCGGTCGTTCAACACCGCGACATAGTTGGCGAAACCGCTCAACACCGGACTGCGCAGCGTCTCGAATGTGACGGTCGAAACGGAATAGATCAGATTGACGATCGCCGGAAAGCCGAGGAATAGCAGCAGGAAGCCGACCAGCGGCGTCAGATACATCCTGCCTTCGGCACGTGTCACAAGGGCCATGTCGATCCGCCAAACGCGCCGGACACCGAGCCTCGACCCGGCGTCCGGCAAATGGTTCATTTCTTGAGAAGGACCTGCATGCCCGCCTTGGTGTGGGCGAGCGCATCCTCGAGGCTCTGCTGGCCGGACCAGTAGCCGGTGAACTCCTTTGCCTGCAGCTCATAGACCGGGAGCGCACTCGCGGACGTCGCTCCGGTCATGACATAGCCGTACTTGCTGGCGAATTCGCCGAGCTTGACGAGGTCGGGACGTTCCTTCGCAACCTTGGCCACGACATCGGGAGACAATGCCGGCGAACCGCCGCTGCGCGCATAGAGCAAGGCCGCATCCTCGGTGGCGAGCCACTTCAGGAACTTGACGGCGCCTTCTTTGTTCTTGGCGTTCTTGTTAAGGCCCAAACCAAGGCCGTGGATATGATCGGCGCGTCCGTCGGGACCTGCCGGTGGTGCGACGATCCCGGTCACCTCGGCGACGGCCGGGGATTTTTCGGTGCTGGTCAGATCCGCCGCCGCGGCATTCCACTGCAGCGCCGTCGCGGCCTGGCCGGATGCGAAGGCCGCGTTGGTTTCCGCATATTCGTAGCTCAGCGAATCCTTGGGCGAAGACCCAGCATCATAGAGTTTCTTGTAGAGCTCGAGGGCGGTCTTGTAGGCATCGGAATCCACCGTGACATTGCCGTTCTTGTCCATCCAGTCGCCGCCGTAGGAGCGCGGCAGGGACTGGAAGACCATCATGTTGAACAGCAGGTTCTTCATCTGCAGGACCGTGCCATAACGCACCGGGCTGTCGGGGTTCACCTGCTTGGTGAAATAGAGGGCGGTGGCCGCCCAGTCGTCCCAGGTCCAGCTGTCCGGGTCTTTCGGCTGCAGCGGCTTGCCGAGATATTTCTGGGCGATTTCACCATAGGTCTTCTTGGCGGCGTCATCCCCGATCAAGGCGTCGATGAGATCCTTGCGGTAGTACATGAAGTGCAACGAAAGGTCTGTCGGCACGCCGTATTGCTTGCCGTCGAACTGCATCGTCTTGAGAACGGATTCGCCGAAAACCTTGGCCGCGTCCGCGCCAAGATCGACCGGCTCCATATAGGGCGCGTAGCGACCGAGCGAGTAGGTGGCGACGAGGTTCACGTCGAAGGCACTGGATCCGGCCGCCATGTCAGCCTGCAGCTTGTCGTAAAAGCCTTCCCGGTTGAAGAACAGCAGCTCCACCTTGTCGGCATCGCTGGCCTGCTTGTTGTAGGTTTCCACGGTTGCCCGCAGTGCGGTTTCCTCGGAGCCGCCAGGCCAGCCGAGCACGGTCACGGTTGCGTTGGCAAAGGTCGGCAAAGCCGTCCCCGCAAGGAGGGTGGCCATAAGCGCAAAAGATGTCCTGCTCAATTTCATGATCGTTCCCTTCTTTTTGATGATTTTTGCATGGCATGACCGGGCGCCGTTACCTTGCCCATTCGGCGAGATCGGCAACACCGATGACGCCGGCGTGGCCTCCGAGCTTCGCCGCCACGAGATCGGGGGAAAGGCGCGGCGGGACCTCGCTCAGATGTGCGCGCACCCGGTCGAGATAGCCTTCTGCAAGACCGATGCTGCCACCGATGACGATCGATTTCGGATCGAACATCATCTGAATGTCCCGGCACAGCGCCGCGACCCGCGAGGCGCTTCGCGAGACGATGGCGCCGGCCCAGTCCTCGCCCTTCAGCGCGTGTCCGAACACATCGGCGGCGTCCGCCTTGGAACCGGCCTTGAGGGCCTCCGAAGCGATCCAGCGGCCGGACGTGCTGTCTTCGAGCGGAGCCCGGTCTTCAGACAGACCACGGATCAGACCGAAGTGACCGGCTAGACCGGACAGCAATCGGCCGTTGTAAACGATGCCGCCGCCAATTCCGGTCGAGATGGTCAAAAAGACGATGTCGCGACCTTGCCCGGCGCCGAATTTGTATTCCCCCCAGGCAGCCGCCTGGGCATCGTTGAACGCACAGACCGGTTTGCCGAAAACAGCGGATGCCCTTTCGACCAGCGGGTAGTCATCGGGAATGCCAAGGGTTGCCGGATTCAATGCCGACCAGCGTCCATCCTGCACCAGTCCGGTCACCGCAATGCCGATGCGGCTGAAGCGGCTCGACCAGGCTGACGTGCTTTGCGCGAGGGATGCCAGCCAGGCGTCGGGTCCAGCCTCTCGCGCGGTCCGCACGATCTTGTCCTCGATCACCGTGCCATCGCTGACCAGCGCGGCCATGGTCTTGGTTCCCCCGATGTCGATGCCTAGGACGGATGGGCCCAGGACGGATGGGCCCAGAACGGTTGGGCCCAGGACACTTGTGCCAAGGGCGGTTTGCGCGCCCCTCGCCGCATAGGCGTCGGAAAGCGCCTGGTGGAACCATGAGGTGACGTGCTCGGTACGGGTGATCGCCGAGCCGACAACCACGGCACAGGCGCCGGCGCGCGCGGCGGCAGCCGCCTGCTCAGGCGACCGGATACGCCCTTCGGCAATGACGTAGGGGGTCAGGGTTCGCATTTCAGCGATGAGGGCGATATCCGGATCCTGCGGCTCCGGCCCGCCGACATAGCCGGAAAGCGTCGTGCCGACGAAATCGACACCCGCGGCAAGGGCCCGGCGCGCATCGTCAAGGCAAGAGCAATCGGCCATGGTCAGCTTGTTCCTGGCCTTGACGGCTTTCACAAGCGCTTCGACAGGAACGGGACGGACACGCTCCGTCGCATCGAAAGCGATGATATCGGCGCCCGCCTCGGCCAGGGCCTCGACATCGGCCAGATAGGGTGTGATGCGCACCGGGCTGTCGGTGAGATCGCGCTTGACGATACCGATGATCGGCACGCGGACGGTCAGGCGGGCGGCCGCGACATAGGGCACGGATTCGATGCGCAGGGCCTTGGCTCCGGCTTCAACAGCGGCCCTGGCAAAGCCCGTCACGAATTGCGCACTGTCCATCGGGCCGCCGGGAACCGGCTGGCAGGACACGATGAGACTGTTGGCAATGTCTTCCCGCTGCACGTCGGCACTCCCTTGTCGCCATCACGATAAATGGAAAATACCAGATTACAACCAGTTCATAACTGGTATTATCTTTGCAGCTCGAAGACGAAATCGTAGACGTCTCCTTTGTAGCGTGTCTCGCAGTATTCCACGATCTGTCCGTCGGCGAGAAAGCAGCGGCGCTCGGTCATCAGCAGCGGTGCGCCCGCGTCACAATGAAGGTGCTTTGCATCCTCCAGCGATGCGCCGCGCGAGCGCATGCGCTGGATTGCCCTCTGAGGCAGGAAGCCGCGTGCATCAAGCGCTTCATAAAGGGAATCCTGAACCATCCCGGGCGAAGGAAGGAAGCGAACCGGCACGGCCGAGACCTCGACGGCGATCGGCGCGCCATCGGCTGTCCGCACACGACGCATGCGAACCACATTGGTATTGCCTGCAATACCCAAGGCCATCATTTCGGCCGGGGATGGGCGGCTTATCTGCTTGGAAAGCCATAGACATCCAGGCTTCAGGCCGCGCGCCAGAATGTCCTCCGAAAAGCTCGTCAGCGTCGAAAGCGATTTTTCGACCCGCGACCCGATCTCGGTTTTGGAACCATGCCGGCGATTGAGCTGCCCTTCCTCTTCGAGCAGCGCCAGGGCCTTTCTCACAGTGACTCGCGAGATCGACAGGGCTTCCGCCAGAACCCGCTCGCCTGGCAGAACCGCGCCGGCTTTCAACGCGTTGGAGCGGATCGCCGCCTCGATCGCCGATTTCAACCGTCTGTAAAGCGGCACATCGGACGCTGTCGCTTCCATTTCCCGACTGACAAGCCCGATCAGGTTCACGGTTGTCATTGCCCTTCCTCCCGCGCGAGAAGCACCCAGGATCAAAACATTCCTGACTGGACCTATACTGGTATTATCAATCCGGTGCAAACGGCCAGCGGACGGTGCTTCGCCGCGCCCTCAGCGCATCACGATCCCTTAGCGAACCCTCGGTGACAGCTTCATGGAGATGCGATCGCAGGCAGCCCGCAGGACCTCCAGAGTATAGGCATGGCGGCTTTCACGCGTATGGCGATTGATATAGGCGACGATGATGGAGGCGACGGCACTGCCGTCCGGCCCGATGACCGGACAGCAGATATCGGTGATGCCGACGAAGTCGCGGCTCTCGCGCATCCAGTAGCCGTCCGCGCGGATGGTACGAAGCTGCTTTTCCAGCGCGTCACGATCCAGCGGCGCCGGTGAATGCGCCGCACATTCATCGATCATCCGCGCTGCGACCTTTGGTGACTGGAAGGCAAGTATCACATGGCCGGAGGCC
>NZ_RZQY01000341.1:0-6364 GCF_003998575.1 Mesorhizobium sp. M7A.F.Ca.CA.001.10.2.1
GTTTCATGCTGCGGCTGGATCCGGCCTATGCCGACAAGGCCGCGCGCGTTTCGGCGCTGGCCAAGGACATCACCGAATATCTCTCGACCTTCGATCTGCCTGAACCGGTGCGCAAGCCGGGCACGGTTGTCGCCTATCACTCGGCCTGTTCGATGCAGCACGGCCAGAAGATCACCCGCCAGCCGAAGGAACTGCTGGCCAAGGCCGGCTTCATCGTGCGCGAGCCGCGTGAAGGACATCTCTGCTGCGGCTCCGCCGGCACCTACAACATCCTGCAGCCCGAGATCTCGGCCAAACTGCGCGACCGCAAGGTGAAAAACATCGAGGCGACGGGGGCTTCGATCGTCGCCACCGGCAACATCGGCTGCATCACCCAGATCGCTTCCGCCGCGAAGCTGCCGGTGGTGCACACGATCAAGCTGCTCGACTGGGCCTATGGCGGACCAAAGCCGGAAGGCGTTCGGGAAGAGAGCCTGATCGCCGCGGAGTAGGGCGCCAGCCCCAGCGCTACTCTGCCGCGAGCCTGTCCGCCGTACCGTAGGTCGCCTCATAAAGCGCACGCTGGCGGCTGAGCGCCACCATGGTGTTGCGCAGCAGGATGGCGACCGTGATCGGGCCGACACCGCCCGGCACCGGTGTGATCCAGGAGGCGACCTCGCGCACGCTTTCGGTGTCGACGTCGCCGACGATGCGGCTGGAGCCGTCGGGGCCGATTTCGGAATTGATGCCGATGTCGATGACGGCAGCACCCGGCTTGACCATGTCGGCCTTGATCAGCCGCGGCTTGCCGACGGCGACGAACAGCGCATCGGCACGTCGCGCATGGGCGGCGACCGACCGCGTCATGTGATGGCACACGGTCACCGTCGCGCCTTCGCTCATCAGCAGGAAGGCGATCGGCTTGCCGACGATTTCCGAATGGCCGACGATGACGACTTCCAGTCCCTTGAGGTCGAGGCCGGTTTCCTTGAGCAGTTCGACCGAGGCGGCCGCCGTGCAAGGCGCGAGATCGAGCTGATTGTAGACGATGTTGCCGATCGAGGCCGGATGCATGCCTTCGACATCCTTGAGCGGATGCACCGCCGCCTGCAATGTCCTGATCGGGATATGCACCGGGACCGGCCGCTGGATGATGATGCCGGTGACGCGCGGATCGGCATTCAGGCCGTGAATGGCCGCTTCCAACTCGCCTGCCGTGATGGTGGCGGGAAAGCGCCGCTCCTCGAAATCGATGCCGGCGAGCTCAGCCTTGGCGCGCTGGTTGCGCACATAAACATCCACCGCATCGGTGTCTCCGACGGTGATCGAGACCAGCTTGGGGGGAAAACCCTCGGCTTTGGCGATCGCTGCGTCCTCGGCAACGGCGGCGATGATGCGCTGGGCGACCGGGCCGCCCTTGAGATAACGGCTGTCTTCGGACAGGGGCATGGGTGAACTCTTTTGTGGAACTAGCCACCGAGATAGCAAAAGAATGCGGTAAAGGGCAGCATGAAAGCGAACCGCTATGCCCGTTGCGCGACGCGTGGGTGACCTTTGCCCTCGATTTCTGCTCAAAAACGGAAAGGGCAGCGCGGTTTCCCGTGCTGCCCTTCCTGACCGGCCGCATCCCCATACGGCCCGTCCCCCGTTATCCCTAAACTGGCCTCGAAAAGCGGACTGCTTTGCTGGCCAGGTGATTCGCAAGGATTATTATATCACCTCGACCGTGGTTCCGACATTGACCCGCTCATAAAGGTCGACGACGTCCTCGTTGCGCATGCGGATGCAGCCTGACGACACCGCGCCGCCGATCGTCCACGGCTGGTTGGTGCCGTGGATGCGGTATTCGGTCGTGCCGAGGTAGAGCGCGCGGGCGCCAAGCGGGTTCTCCGCGCCGCCGGCAAGATAGGTCGGCAAATAGCGGCCCTTGGCGGCTTCGCGCTTGATCATCTGCGCCGGCGGGCGCCAGTCCGGCCACTCGCGCTTGCTGGTGATCTTGTGCGTACCCGACCATTCGAAGCCCGGCTTGCCGGTGCCGACGCCATAGCGCCTTGCCTTGCCGTTCTTCTCGACGAGGTAGAGGAAGTTCTGGGTGGTGTCGATGACGATCGTGCCCGGCTTCTGGCCTCCGTCATAGTCGACTTCCTGCGGCAGGTAGATCGGGTTGATCTGAGGACGCGCGAGCATGCGCTTGGCCGGCGGCTGCACCGCCGCCGTCTGCACCCGGTCGGGCTGCGCCAGGCGCAGGCGCCGCTGTTGCTGCACCACCTGGCGGTTCTGGCGCACGATGCCGGGTGCCTGGCCAAGCTGCAGCACCCAGGGTGCGGAAAGGTCGGGGCTCACCATTACCGGCGGCCTGTCGGCATAGCGGTCGCCGGCGGTGGAGGGTGTGACGCCGGCGGCAAACACAGCCACGGCGCCGAGCACGGGAAACAGAACTGTCTTCATCGTAACGCACCTTGATCGTCTGATACAAAACGGGTGGAAACGTCCTCCCGGTTCGGCGATCATTGGCGCGCAAGCAGCAACCGAAACATGAATCGGAATGCGTAAAATGCGGAACTGTCGGTAAACCTTTTGGTGTGGTTACCGCAGGGTTCAGGAATCTGGTAAAGCCGCAGTAAATGCCGCGCAAAAGCGCGTTAACGAACGGATTTTGGCTTATGGACAAGGAAAACACCGGCCTGCTCGCCGGTCCCGACGGTGTCGCGCGCTGCTTCTGGCACGGCAATCTGCCCGACTATCTGCACTACCACGATCATGAATGGGGCCGGCCTGTGGCCGACGACCGCAGGCTGTTCGAAAAGATCTGCCTCGAAGGCTTTCAGTCGGGCCTGTCGTGGCTGACCATCCTGCGCAAGCGGGAGAATTTTCGCGAAGCCTTCGCTAATTTCGAGTTCGACAAGGTCGCCGCCTTCACCGACAAGGATGTCGAACGCCTGCTCGGCAATGCCGGCATCATCCGCCATCGCGGCAAGATCGTCTCGACCATCAACAACGCCAAGCGCGCCCGCGAAATGGCCGACGAATTCGGCTCGCTGGCCGCCTGGTTCTGGAAGTTCGAACCCGGTAAGGACGAGCGGCCGCAAATCGTCGACCTCGCCCATCTGCGCGCCAACCCGACAACGGCCGTCTCGGTGCGGATTTCGAAGGAGCTGAAGAAACGCGGCTGGAGCTTTGTCGGCCCGACCACGGTCTACGCCTTCATGCAGGCCATGGGCCTGGTCAACGACCACCTCGAGGGCTGCGTCTGCCGCAAAGAGGTCGAGAAGCAGCGGAAGGCTTTCAGGCGGCCGAAATAGGCTCAGGTGCCGTTGGCGCTGGCCAGCACCAGGCCGGCGACGATCGCCACCACCGTGGCCACGGTCGGATAGATCACCAGCAGGCCGGTCATCAACGCGTCGCGCATGGATGGTCCCTTGCCGGTCTCGCCGGGCACTTCGAACGGGCCGGCAGCCTGGCTGATCATTTTCGGGGCGTTGATGTCGGCCGGGCGCAGGCGTGCGGGCAATTCGGCATCGCTGTCGATGGCGTGGAATCTTGCTGTGCTGGTCATGGCCGCGAACCCCTCATTTCCCGCGCTTTATCGGCGACGATTGTGTCGGCACAATGCCGTACCCGTGGCGGGATTGTTTCATTTTCGCTGCGTTTTGTTTCAGAGCTTGGCTCGGTGGTAGGCCCAAATCTTGGTCGTTCTGCGCCGCCCCTCATCGCCCTGCCGGGCACTTCTCCCCGTATAGCGACGGGGAGAAGGACGCCCTCGTCGATGGTTTCGCCAGTCGTCCAGGTTGCAAGAGAATGCCCGAGTCCGCGTTCAGCTCTCTTCTCCCCGTCACTATACGGGGAGAAGGTGCCGGCAGGCGGATGAGGGGCGGCGCTGTACTTGCAAAGCTATCGAACTGTTCCTAGCCACCTCGTAGAGAGGGTGCAAACCCTTGCTGGTCCTCGCCGCTTCGGTTAGGACACGCCCACTCGCAATATGTCATCGATTACTTAGCAAAAAAGACCCCAGCTCATGGCCGACAAATCGGAAAAGACGAAAGCGCGACTGCCGCGCGGTTTTGCCGACCGCAGCGCCGAGGACATCCGCGCCGTCGAGAAGATGATGGCGACGATCCGCTCGGTCTATGAGCTTTACGGTTTCGAACCGGCAGACCAGCCGCTGATCGAATACACCGATGCGCTCGGAAAATTCCTGCCCGACCAGGACCGGCCGAACGAAGGCGTGTTCTCCTTCCAGGACGATGACGACCAGTGGCTGTCGCTGCGCTACGACCTGACCGCGCCGACGGCCCGTTTCGTCGCCGAGAATTACGAGCGCCTGCCCAAGCCTTACCGCAGCTATCGCTCCGGCTGGGTGTTCCGCAACGAGAAGCCAGGCCCCGGCCGCTTCCGCCAGTTCATGCAGTTCGACGCCGACACGATCGGTACGCCGGGCGTGGCCGCCGACGCCGAGATGGCGATGATGATGGCCGACGTCATGGAAGCGCTCGGCATCAAGCGCGGCGACTACGTCATCCGCGTCAACAACCGCAAGGTGCTGGATGGCGTGCTGGAGGCGATCGGCCTCGGCGGTGAGGAGAATGGCGGCCGCCGGCTGACGGTCCTGCGCGCGATCGACAAGCTGGACAAGCTCGGGCCGGAAGGCGTGAAGCTTTTGCTTGGCCCGGGCCGCTGGGACGGCGGCAAGGAGGGCGAAGGCGACTTCGCCAAGGGCGCCGGGTTGAACAACGGGCAAGCCGAGGCGGTTCTTCTCGCGACTGCGAGGACCATACAAGCCGGCCAGGATTCCACGGTCAGTTCGAACGCCATCTACCAGGAAGGCGTCGGCGAACTCGCCACGATTAAAGCGCTGGTCAGGGCGGCGGGATATGGCGAGGACCGTATCGCCATGGACCGCTCGGTCGTGCGCGGCCTCGAATACTACACCGGCCCCGTCCTCGAAGCCGAGCTTCTGGCCGAAATCCCCAACGAGGACGGCCAGATCGTACGCTTCGGCTCGGTTGGTGGCGGCGGCCGCTACGATGGCCTTGTTTCCCGCTTCCGCGGCGAGCCTGTGCCGGCGACCGGCTTTTCCATCGGCGTCTCCAGGTTGATGACCGCGCTGAAGAACCTCGGCAAGCTCGACGCCTCGGACGTGATTGCTCCTGTCGTCGTGCTGGTGATGGACAAGGACACCGACAGCCTCGGCCGCTACCAGAAGATGGTGGCGGAGCTGCGCGCCGCCGGCATCCGTTCCGAAATGTATCTCGGCGGCGCCGGCATGAAGGCGCAGCTCAAATATGCCGACCGGCGCGGCTGCCCGGTCGCCATCATCCAGGGCGGCGACGAGCGCGCCAAGGGCGAGCTGCAGATCAAGGACCTGATCGAAGGCGCGCGCATGTCTGCCGAAATCACCGATAACGCCGAATGGCGCGCCGCGCGCCCGGCGCAGGTGACGGTGGCGGAGGGCGAGCTGGTCGCCGAGGTGAAGAAGATTTTGGCGGCGCAGGCCGAGGAGAGGGCGCGTGGCAAGTAGAGGCCGCGTTCTACGGCGCCCCCCTCTGTCCTGCCGGACATCTCCCCCTCTAGGGGGGAGATTGGCAGCTTGGCCGAAGGCATTCTCCTTGCAACCTTTGAGATTGGCGAAAGCCGAGCCGACATCTGATCTACCCCCTAGAGGGGGAGATGCCCGGCAGGGCAGAGGGGGGCGCCGTAGAGCGCCGGCCTTCGCCTGGATCGTTGGCGCCTCTGGTTTGGGACCAGAGGGTCGTGCAGCACTGAGGTCAGCAAGTTGACCTCCCGCACCCCCGCCATCTCCACCGACATCACCAACCTCTTCGCCACGCGCAACACGCACGCCGTCGAGGTCGCCATATTGCAGCCGGCGGACCCCTTCCTCGACATGGCCGGCGAGGATTTGCGCCGCCGCATCTTCCTGACCGAAAGCGAGACCGGCCAGACGCTGTGCCTGCGGCCGGAATTCACCATCCCCGTCTGCCTCGACCACATAAGCTCGCAGGCCGGCACACCCCGCCGATATTCCTATCTCGGCGAGGTGTTTCGACAGCGCCGCGAAGGCGGCAACGAGTTCTTCCAGGCCGGCATTGAGGATCTCGGTGACCGCGATACCGCTGGAGCCGATGCCCGCTCGGTAGCCGACGCGCATGCGCTGCTGTCGCTGGTGCTGCCTGGTCAGGCGCTGGCGATCACGCTAGGCGACCAGACCATTTTCGAGGCGGTTCTGGCTGCCCTCGGCCTGCCGCGCGGCTGGCGCATGCGCCTTGCCCGTGCGTTCGGCTCGGCGCCGATGCTTGAGACGGCTCTCGCCGATCTCGCCAACCCGCCGCGCAACGGCCAGCTTTCCGGGCCGGTCGCCGCCCTCGTCCTCGATGGTGATCTGGAC
>NZ_RZQY01000342.1:0-6322 GCF_003998575.1 Mesorhizobium sp. M7A.F.Ca.CA.001.10.2.1
GCATCATTGTCGAGCTGCCAGGCATAGTCTTGCCCGACCAGGCGCACCGCCTGCCGGCGGCTGAGCTTCAGCGTCTTCAGCATGCCGAAGAACTGGTGCACATCGGTCAGCCGGCTCCAGCGGTCGCGCAGATCGTCGAGATTGGCGGCCGCTTCGTCGCCATGGCTCTCGTCATCGGGGAGTGGTCCCGAAATGTCGACGGTCGGCTCCTGATTGGACGATTCGAGCGCGGCAACCAGCTTCTGATAGGCATAGAGGCTGGAGGCCGGACGCAAATGCACCTTGTGCACGGCCTCGCCCGCCGCATCGAAAAACTGCAGGCTGCGGCGGATTTCGTCGCCGTCTCGCTTCTCGACGGCAAAGCCGTGTGCCCAGACCTTCGGGAAGATGCGCAGGTCGATGTTTTCGCCAAGCACCATGGCATTGTGGTTGCCGGTGACGACCTTGTCATAGACGCCGATCTTTTCGTGCACCGCGCTCTCATTGCGGGTCAGCGCCATGACCTCGCCGACGGCCTCGAGGCCGGTCAGAAGATCGTTGACGCGCGGCTCGATGCGCACGACGCCGTCGCCGCAATGCGCGGCGACCAGTTCGGCTTCCGAAATGCCGAGCTGGGCAGCCAGATCACGCTCGCGCGTCTTCGGATTGTCTGTCCGTGCCCGCCGGATTTCATGCGGGGCGGGTTTTACGCGCTGATCCATGTTTCGTCCCTGCTGCCTAGAGCAATTCCGGGAAAAGTGTGAAACGGTTTTCCGTCCGGAATTGCGTTAAAACAAAGAGCTAGAGCGGTTCGGCGTTTCCGAGAAACGGTGAACCGCTCTAGCCTTACTTGTTGAGAATGAGCTTGCCCTGACGGGTGATCTTCAGCCGGTAGAGCGCACCGTGATGCTCGATGCCGATCTCGTGCTCGCCCTGGAACAGAGTGTTGCTGGACAGGGTTCGCACCGCCAGCGGAACCCGGTCGAAACGGGTGGGGGCCGAGGCATCGTCGGAACGGCGGACGCGATAGCGAAAATCGTTGGGATTGTGGGTGTTCATCTCTGTCGATCCCTTTCCTGTGCCGGGCGTCTGGCTAGGCGTTGCGTAATCCGATTCATTTCTTGACTTGAATAATCATGTTTACTAGTCAGTGCAATACCGGATTAAATGAGTCAACATTTAAGACGCCGGAGACGATCAAAAATGCCAGCCAGCCCCGGGCCAGCCAGCATGAAACCTGGACTTTGGAGTTGGGGCATGGGGTTGGTGACTTGGGAATGGCGTGGCCGGTCGGCGGCGAACGGCGCGGCGGCATTGTTGGCAAGCGTGGCGGCTATCGCCTTGTCGGCGCAATTGGCTAACGCCCAGCAAGCGGCGCAGCCGACAGAGCAAACGAAGAAGGCTGAAGAAGAAAACGCCGCACCAGCGGGAGCAACGCTGCTCGACAAGATCCTCGTCATCAGCCGCACCGGCGAGACGGCGATCGAATCGCTGGCATCGACCAGCCATGTCGGCCAGGAACAGCTCGACCGCCGCATGGCGACGACGCCGAATGAGATGCTGCTTGGCGTGCCCGGTGTCGCGGCGCAGGCCGACGCCAGACGCGTCAGCACCAGTATCAACATCCGAGGCTTGCAGGATTTTGGTCGCGTCGCGGTCATCGTCGACGGCGCCCGTCAGAACTTCCAGCGTTCCGACCACGGCACGCAGTCGACCTTCTACATCGACCCCGAACTCGTTAAATCCGTGGATGTTATCCGTGGTCCTGTCGCCAACACCTATGGCTCAGGCGCCATCGGCGGCGTCGTCTTCTTCGACACCAAGGACGCCGGGGATTTCCTTAAGCCGGAAGAAACATGGGCCGGCTCCGTCACGGGACGCTATGAGAGCAACGGCAAAGGCTGGACAACAAGCGCATCCGGTGCCTACCGCCTCAACGAGAACTGGGACGTGCTCGGCAACATCGTCTACCGCAACTATGACGACTACAAGGATGGCGGTGGCGACACCGTCAAGGGCACCGGCTTCGATGTGCTTAGCGGCCTGCTCAAGACCACCATCCGGCCGACCGACAACAGTGAGCTGAAGCTCGGCTGGGTCGGCTCAAGCGACGGCTGGAACGAGATCAGCGGCGGCGTGCCGGTCAATGACGTCGACCTGAAGTCGAACACCTTCACCGCCCGCTACAACATTACGGATGAGGACAAGAGCTGGCTCGATCTCCATATCAACACCTCCTACAACAAGACCAATCTCGATCTGACCAGCCTCGTGCCTCTCAACCGGTTTGACCCGAGCACCGGCCTTCCAGTTGTTTTGCCGGCTGGCTCGACATCGAGATTCGACATCGGCACGACCAGCATCGACATTTGGAACACGTCCAGATTCGAGACTGCGGGAATCGCGCACGAACTGACCTATGGCGGCGACTGGGCCGGCGATAAAGTCGAGACCGGCGGCACGGCCGGTGGCGACAGCTTCTATACGCCTTCCGGCAAGCGGAACGTCTCCGGCGCCTATGTCCAGGACAAGCTCACCTGGGAGTGGCTCGAAGTCATCGCCGGGCTGCGTTACGACAATTACAGCCTCAAGGATGACACCCACGAAACGTCGGGGGACCGGTTGTCGCCGCGCATCACCGTCGGCGTCTCGCCTTTCGACAGCGCCAGCCTTGCCGGCCTGCAATTCTACGGCACCTATGCGGAAGGATACCGGTCACCCTCCCTGTCGGAAACACTGATCAGCGGTCGCCATCCGGCAGGTGTCACCTTCCCGTTCCTGCCCAATCCCAATCTGCGGCCGGAAACCGGAAAGACCGTCGAATTCGGCGTCAACTACAAGCAGGATGACATCCTCGAAGCCGGCGATGCGCTGCGCATCAAGGCAGCCTATTTCAACAACGATGTCGAAGACTACATCGATGGCGTTACCCTGTCGCGGTTTGACCCGACAGCCGGCTGCCCGAGCGGACCCGGTATCCCGATATGCTTCCAGTACCAGAATTTTGCCAAGGCCAAGATCGACGGCTTCGAACTTGAGGGCGTCTATGATGCCGGATGGGGCTATGCCGGGCTCTCGGCCTCAATCACCAATGGTCATACCATTTCCTACAAGGACGTTCGGGCCGACCTGCTGACCATCCCCTCATCCCAGGTCACCGCGCAGCTCGGCTTGCGCTTCCTCGAGGACAAGCTGACCGTGGGCGGCGAAGTGCAATACAATGGCAAGCCCAAGGGCAATCCGATCGCCGAGGACTACACGCTGGTCAATGCTTTTGCCAGCTACCAGGCGACGGACAATTTGAAGATTGATTTCCGCGCCGACAATCTGTTCGATGTAAAATACGCCAACCCGCTCAACCTGACCACGGCCGGCCAGCCGCCGCAGCCGGTTTTCGCGGCTTACGAGCCCGGCGTCACCCTGAAGCTGGCGGCGACGATGCGATTTGGAGGCTGATGACCATGACGAGCTTGATGACATCCCTTCGTCTGCTGACCTCGATGCTGGCGATGTCGCTTGCGATGGTTCCGGCATGGGCACAAGAGTCCGCGCCGGTCCCTGCGCTGACCCTTGAACTCAACGGTGCGCAACCTTCCGACAAGGGTTGCCGCCTGACGTTCGTGGTCAACAACAATCTCGGCGCCGACCTGTCCAAGGCGGCGTTCGAGATCGCCCTGTTCAACGAGGCCGGCGTCGTCGACCGGCTGACCGTGCTCGACTTCAAGGAATTGCCGGCAGGCAAGACCAAGGTGACGCGTTTCGATCTGGCCGGCACCGAGTGCTCGAAAGTCAGCCGCGTGCTGATCAACAGCGCGACCGAATGCACCGGTACCGGCGTCGAACCGAACGCCTGCATGCGAAAGCTGAAGACGGACACCAAGACCGGGATCGCTTTCGGAGTCTGAGGTGGGGCTGCATCATGCATTCCCGCGAAACACCGTAGTGCAGCCTCTGGCCGGCGATAGCAGACTGCCGGCGAACGATCTTGATTTGACAACTCTACTCTTGTCGCTGCAGGTCTCGCGGCGAGACATGCAGGACATCAATCCCCTCCCCGAGGCCGGCGCCGAGCTGACCATAGAGCCAACCGAGCCGCTCGCGCTGCCGCGGCCATCGGCCTGGAGCCGCAAATGGACGGCGGCGATCGTCGTCTCCTGCCTGCTCCATGTCGCGGTGGCGGCGGCCTTTCTGATCTCCCCTACGGGGATTTCCAGTTTCCAGGACGCCGAGCAGCCGGAAGGTAGTGAACAGTCGGGCAGCAACGTGGCCGGCAGCGCGCTGGACAAGGACCCGGCGGCAATAAACGTTGCACTGGTGCCCAGCCCGCAACCGGCCAAACCACAGCCGGCAACGCCGCCCAAGCCGTCGCCGCCAACGGAGCCTTCTCGGCCAGCCAAGGAAGCGGCAACGACCAAGCCGGAACCTGTCAAACAGCAGACGGTTGCCCCAGACATATTGGTGGCCGGTGTCCCACGCCCCGATGGCCAGAGCGTGGCTCCCAAGACCGAAACGCCGGCGCAGCTGACCGTTCAGCCTGAGAGCACGGAAGCGCCTGTCGCCGTTCCGGAGCGGCCTCCGATCCCTAGAGCCAGGCCAACTCCGGCAGCTGCCCCTTCAAAGATGGCGGATGAGAAGCGCGGCACGGCGGATGGCGAGGACCGGTCGGCGCAAGCAGCCAGCAAGGGCAAAAGGCAAAAAGAGGCAGGCACGGCCGCGGAAGACAACTACCGCGGCGATGTTTTTAGAAAGCTCGGCAGCGTCAATCGCACCCTCCCGCCTTCCCTACAGCTGGCGGCACGCAACAATGCGGTTGTCACATTCGTCATAGGCAGGAAGGGCAACATAAACGAGTTGCGCATTCTGGAAACCTCAGGATCGGCGGCTTTCGATCAGGCAGCGCTTGGCATTGTCCGCAAGGCAGCCCCCTTCCCTCCGATTCCACCGCAGGCAGCAAGCGCAAATTTGGAGTTCGAGACCGAAATCGGCCCATTTTGAATGTGCGCAGAACAAACGCTGCAGCCGCCAATCATCAACATCCGCACGAAAGGAACCGCCATGTACATCGCAATGAACCGCTTCAAGGTGCAGACCGGCTCGGAGAACGACTTCGAAGCCGTCTGGAAGAACCGCGATTCCAGCCTTGCTGAGATGAAGGGGTTTAGGGAATTCCATCTGCTGCGCGGCCCGGTCAACGAGACCGAAGGCTACACGCTTTTCGCGTCGCACACGGTGTGGGCCAGCCACGACGATTTTATCGCCTGGACCAAGTCCGAGAATTTCCGCGCCGCCCACAGGAATGTCGGCACGACAAAGGTCCACTATCTCGGCCACCCCCAGTTCGAGGGTTTTTCGGTCGTCGAAGGCGCGTAATGCATGTCGTCCAAAAGTGGTCCCGGTTTTGGGACAACGACATGCATAAAAACAAAAGTTGACCGGGGGTCAGGCCCCGGCCAGCAAGCTCGCATTGCCGCCCGCGGCGGTGGTGTCGACGCAGACCGCCCGTTCATGCGCATAAGCCGCCGGGTTGAGCACCTCCGTGACCAGCGGCACGATCGGGCCGGAGCGGTCGGCGATGACCTTGCGCACGATGCGCGCGGCCTCGGACGTGCCTGAAAAAGCGACGACGTCGACGCGTAGCGCGCGCGCCTCGACCGGATCCGGCCGGCCGTCGATGGCGGCCAGCGGCAGGCCCTTGCCGGTCAACGCGGAAAGGGCTGCCGGTGCACCTAGCGCAACGGCCAGCACGGCATTGCCGGCGGCGAGCGCCTGGATCGTCTGCGCCAGCAGCGTATCGCCGTCAGGACCAAGGCACAGCACCCGTCCGCGTGGCGACAGCGACAGCGTGTTGGCCTCGCCGGTCGGCCCGGGCAGGTCGACCTGGCCGAAATCGATGCCGGCGGCCGCACCAATGGCCGCAGCACCCTTGCCGCGCAGATGCTTCCTCAGAATGGCGATCCGGTCGGGCCGCGTCGACCAGCCGCCAAGTGCGGGATCCGGCAGATTGTCGGCAAGTTCGGTCGCCGTGACCTTGTGGCCATCCTGCACATGGGTGCCAGCCTCCGGCCCCTTGCGGAAGCGGCGGAGGTAGTGCGGGCCGCCGGCCTTCGGACCGGTGCCTGAAAGCCCCTCGCCGCCAAACGGCTGCGAACCGACGACGGCGCCGATCTGGTTGCGGTTGACATAGATGTTGCCGGCGTGGATGCCGTCGACGAAATGCTGCACGCGGCCCTCGATCCGGGTGTGCAGCCCGAAGGTCAGGCCGTAGCCCTTGCGGTTGATGGCGGCGATGACCGCGTCGATCTCGTCGGCGTCGAAACTGGCGACATGCAGCACCGGCCCGAAC
>NZ_RZQY01000343.1:0-6320 GCF_003998575.1 Mesorhizobium sp. M7A.F.Ca.CA.001.10.2.1
GTTGCGAGGAGGACGACGAACCCTTCGTGCGGCAGATGCCGGAGACGAGCGGATAATTGAAATTGCGCTCGTGCAGCATCTGGCTCTTCATCGCCGCTTCGCACTCGGCGACGGTCGACCACTTGGCCGGCGTCTCGCCGATATATTCGCAAAGCTTGGCGTCGCAGTCGCAGCCGACTATGGTCATGGCGATAAGGGCGGTCTTGATCACGGTCTTGTCCCTTCGAGATGCCCCCGGCAGCCCATTCATTTCTTCCCAGTCCTTCGCGCGCGAACAAGGCGGGATTTGGCCGCGATTGTGGAATGGGCGTGGCGGAGGCCAGGAAATGCATGATCCTGGCCGGGCGTGGCCGAAAGGCCTCAGTAGTCGTAGACGTGTTCAAGCTTGGCGCCGGCCTTGATCAGCGCCGGCAGCACGAGATGCAGCTTGCGCACGGCGACGATCATGCCGGTGCGGCGCATCGCCGGGTCGGCCGGCAGCGGATAGCTGAACAGGATGCGCATGCCTTCGGGGATGACGATCGTATCGGTGGAGAGCACGGTGACCATGATCTCGTCATTGCCGCCGATCTCGACGAAGGAGACGCCCTTGTCGATCAGGCGCGGGATCACTTCGGTGAACACCTGATAGCGCCTGGTGACGAAGATGGTGCCGTCAGCGCCCATGTCGCGTTCGAGCAAGGTGTCGGGCTCGTTGCGGGTGGCTTCGCCGACGGGTCCCTTGGCCCAGACATGGATGTCGAGCAAGGCGGGGTCCATCGTGGCAGCGAGCGCCTTGGTGATCAGGTCGGCATAGCCCTGCTTGATGGTGTCGGCGAGGCCGAAGGCGAGCTTGCGTTCGCTGGTGCGGATGGAACTGTCGCCCGGCGCCGACTGCACCGCAAACAGGCCGGCGCGCTTGTCGGCATAGGGGAACTGATACCAGGGCACCTGGTCGAGAAACCCTGCATAGTCCGCCGCCATCTTGGCCTGATAGATGTCGGCGGCGGTGCGCTTGGCCGTCGTCGCCTCGGTGATGCGGCCGACCGTGTTCTCATAGGCCCACTGCAATATATGCTCGATCGAGTGGCTGGTGCCGATGATGACCAGCATCTGGTGGTTGGCGTAGTTGAACTTATAGGGAGAACTGGCGCGGATGACCATGGCGTAGTCCTGCCAGAAGCGGCCGACATAGGACCAGTAGGGGAAGCCGCTCGGCTGGTCCTTGTCGACGAAGCCGGCATATTCGCGCGCGGCGTAGACGATCGCCCATTCCGGATAGGTGAGGAAGGTCGATTCCTCCGGCCGCTGGTAGCCTGGGATCTCGGCGCGAACCTTGTCGGCCAGCGCCTTGGGCGGCGCGCCGTCAGCAATGCCGGGCAGCGGCGTCTTGTCGAGCGACGACGTCGTCAGAAAGCCGTAGCTCAGCCCGGCGATCGGGATGAGGATGACGATGACGATCACCCAGAGGATCGTCTTGATGATGCGCTTCAGCCAGCGGAACAGGAACATGGCCAGTCAGGCCGTGGCGAAGTGTTCGTGTATGCGCCTGGCCAGCCGGAAGCCGACATAGACGGCGAAGCCACCAATGACGAGGTGCGGCAGGTTGGCGAAGAAGCGAGCCGGGAATTCGATATCGTTGAGGGAGCGGAAGCCGTTGATGAAGATACCGGCATCGAGGCAGCCGGAACCGGTGATCAGCCCGAGCACGCCGTCGAACAGGTAGACCGAACCGAACAGCTTGAAATAGAACACCGCCTGGCGGTGCGAGATGAAGGCGGCGGCCAGAGCCCAGACGCCGGAGAAGGCGTGCAGCAGGTCGTCATACCATTGCAGCGAGAACAGGCCGAACAGATTGCCGTCGGCGTCGTTGAACGCCGGTATGTAGCCGATGGCGACGACGCCGAAGAACAGGAAGGCATAGGCGACGGCAAGCTTCTGGATGAGCGTCATGAAGTGTCCCCTCGAAGAGTCCGCCTGAAAACAGACTCTGACGCTGGGATACTAGCTGATTTTGGCGCGCGGTGAAGCGGCGCCCGCGAGATCGCCGGCGAAGGATATCGAGGGGCAAAAAGGCAGTCGGCGCCGGGATTTCTCCCAGCGCCTCCCTGTCAGATCAGGACACGGTCGCGGCAGCAACTTCCGTAAAGTCGTCGCGCCTTGCCGGCCTTGATTTTGACGGTCCTGCCAGTCCGCCGCCCGAGAGCAGCGTCCGTTCGGGACCACGCCGGTTTTCACCCTTGCGGGCTTTGCCCTGCGCACCATCGAAGGTTTTTGCCGTCCTTCATGGCAGCATCGGTCCGCCGTAGGCGTTGGCACGCTTTCCGCGGCCCCGTAGGTCTCGGCTCCGTCCCTCAAAACAGGCAAGCCTGCTCTCGCTTCGGGCCGTACGGGCCTCAGGAAATCCGCCTTTCACTTCGCCTTTCGGCTTGATGATCGGTAGCCGCCTGAGATGGGTTTAACGTACGCCGGGTAAGGGTCCTGGGGAATGGCCGGAGGCCTGTGGATAACGGGATTATCGGGGATCAAGCTGGGATAACGAAATTTTCCTGTCCGCCACGATGGGCCTCATCGGCGGACATTCGGCCTTGCCCTGCCGCCCGGTGCGGTCTTCAATGCCGGCAAAGGATCGGACCTGCATGTCCGGCGCCGGGGAGGGCGGGTATTTGAAAGTTGGAGTGGTTCTCAACCCGATTGCCGGTGGGGGCCGGCTGAAACGGCATTGGCCTGATGTCGCCGTGTCGCTGAAAAAGCATTTCGGCGAATTCGAACTGCGCGAGACGCAAGCGGAAGGCGACGCCGAAAGGCTGGCAATCGATCTCGCGATGATTGGCTTCGACCTGGTGATCGCGGCCGGCGGCGACGGCACCGCCAGCGAAGTGGCCGACGGGCTGCTGCAAGCGGCCAGGGAAAGCGGCCGGACCACCGAGCTTGGGCTCTTGCCATGCGGCACCGGCATCGATTTCGCGCGTGGGCTAGGGCTGCCGAAAAAGGTCGATGCCGTGCTGAAGCGGATCGCCGAAGCCACGCCCCGCAAGGTCGATGCCGGACGCATCTGCTACGTCGACGATCACGGCGCGCTGGCCAGCCGGCATTTCATCAACATCGCCAGCCTGGGGCTTTCCGGCGCCACTGACCGCGCCGTCAATGCCGACAAGCGCAAGGGCAGGATGTCGGCCAAGGCGCTGTTCCTGTGGCGCACCGTGGTCGAGTTCATCCGCTACCGCTTCCAGGAGGTCAGCATCACGGTCGACGACGGCGTCCCCGTCGAAGCGCGCATGGCGCTGGTGGCGGTGGCAAACGGAAAGTTCTTCGGCGGCGGCATGATGATCGCGCCGGATGCGGAACTGACCGACGGGCAGTTCGACATCGTCATCCTGCGCGCGGCCGGCAAGCTGAAGCTGATCTGGGACATCCGGCTGCTCTATGGCGGCCGGCATCGCAATCATCCTGCGATCACCATCCTGCGCGGCAGGAAAGTGGTGGTCGAACCGCTCGGCGATGCGTCAGAGAATGGCGCGCTGGTCGACATAGACGGCGAGTCGCCGGGACGCATACCCGCGACCTTCGAGATCCTGCCCGGTGCATTGACGCTCAGATATTGAATCAAGCCGTTGACAGATTGATTCAGATGGATCCGCCGATCCAGCCAACGCCCTGAAATCGTTTGATATCCAGCCGGCGTCAGAGTTCGAGCTTGGCCGGGAAACCAGGTGCGCGCAGGTCGGTGCCGACGGCATCTTCCAACAGTTTGACGATCTGGGTCGACCAGGCGCCGCCGCCATAGGCGGCCTTGCCTTGCTGAAAAATGGCGTTGACGCGCGATGCCAGCTCAAGCGGCACGCCGGACTGCTCGCCGATGGCGAGCGCGAAGCCGAGGTCCTTCAGCGCCAGGTCCATGGTGAAGCCGATGTCGTAGGAGCCGTTGAGGATGAGCTGGCTTTCGGTCTCGTGGACGAAGCTGTTGCCGGAGGAGGCTGATATGGCGTGGTAGGATTGGGCGAGGTCGAGCCCGCCTCGTTTGGCCAGCATCAGCGCTTCGCCGGCGGCAACGAGATGGATGAAGGCGAGCATGTTGGTGATCACCTTGATCACCGCCGCCGAGCCGACCGGGCCCATCAGAAACGATTTTGCGCACATCGCCTCGATGGCGGGGCGATGACGTTCATAGAGTGCGGCGTCGCCACCGACCAGCGCGGTGATCTTCCCAGCCGCCGCCAGGTGCACGCCACCGGTGACCGGGCATTCCAGCGTCTCGACGCCCCTGGCCGAGGCGAGGGCGGCGAGGCGGGTAATTTCGTCGCGGCCGTTGGTCGACATCTCGATCCAGGTGCCGCCTGCGGGCAGGCCCTCCAGCAGACCATCGGCGCCCGCCAGCACGGCTTCGCTCACCTTCGGAGAGGGCAGGCAGGAGATTGCGTTGCCGGCCCGTGCGGCGGCCTCGGCGGGGCTGCTTGCCGCTGTGGCCCCGAGCGCCACCAGGCGCTCGACGGCGGCGGGATCACGGTCGAAGACCGTGACGGCAAAGCCGTTGCGGATCAGGCTGGCGGCAAGGTTGCCGCCGAGGTGGCCAAGGCCGATGAAGGCGTAGCTTTCGCTCACGGCGTCAGCGGCGTCTGCATCATCTGCAGATGCAGGTCCTTGCCCGTGTAAGGGTGTGCTTCGCAGACCGCCTCGTTGAGCTCGACGCCGAGGCCGGGCTCCTTTGAGGGGATGATTTTGCCGTCCTGCCACTCGATCTTTTTCTTCAGCAGCGTGGCGTGGAAACCGTCCCACTGCTTCAGCGATTCGAGGATGAGGAAATTGGGCAGCGTCACCGCCAGTTGGATGTTGGCCGCACCGACGATCGGTCCGCAATAGCAATGCGGTGCGATCTGGATGTGGTAGGCCTCGGCCATGGCGGCGATCTTCTTGGTTTCGAGAATGCCGCCGGAGCGGCCGAGGTCCGGCTGCAGGATGGTCGCGGCGCGGTTCTCGATGACGCGGGCGAATTCAAACTTGGTCGTTAGCCGCTCGCCGGTGGCGATCGGGATCGAGGTCGCGCGGGCCACTTGGGCCATGACCTCAGGCATATCAGGCGGCACCGGCTCCTCGAACCACAAGGGATCGTAGGGCTCGATGGCGCGCGCCATGCGCAGCGCGCCGGACGCTGTGAACTGGCCGTGCGTGCCGAACAGGATGTCGGCGCGGGTGCCGACCGCCTCGCGGATCGCCTTGATCATGCGGGTGGACAGGTCGATATCGACGAGGCGCGGCTGATGGCCGTCGAAGGCTGTGTAGGGGCCGGCGGGGTCGAGCTTGACGGCATTGAAACCCTGCTCGACATATTCGAGCGCACAGGCAGCGGCGAGATCTGGATCGTTGTAGACGTTCTTGCCGTGCGCATCCTCGGAATGGACGCTGCCGCTGTGCGGATAGAGATAGGTGTAGGAACGCAGCGTTTCGTGCACCTGGCCGCCGAGCAGTTTATAGACCGGCTTGTCGGCTTCCTTGCCGATGATGTCCCAGCAGGCCATTTCCAGCGCCGAGAAGCAGCCCATGCCGGACACATCGGGGCGCTGGGTGAAGCCGGAGGAATAGGCGCGGCGGAAGAAATTCTCGATGTCGTGCGGGTCGCGGCCGATGAGATAGCGCTCGGCCATGTCCTCGACCATGCGGGCGGTAACATGGGCCGAGAAGGTGGCGTTGTAAGCCTCGCCATAGCCGACGACGCCGCCGTCGGTGGTCAGCTTGACGAAGATGAAATACTTGCCGCCGATGCCGGGCGGCGGATTGCCGACAACCCAGGTCTTGACGTCGGTGATCTTCATTCTTGGTCCTCCAGAACCAGTTCGGCGCCTTTCCAACCGGTCATGATCGAGGCGGCGTTGGTGTTGCCGGTGATGTTGTCGGGAAAGATCGAGGCATCGATGACGCGCAAACCTTCCAGACCATGCACCTTGAGGCGCGGGTCGACGACGGCGCGCGCGGGATCCGGCCCCATGCGGCAGGTCGAGACCGGATGATAGACGGTGCCCGAGCGCTTCCGGAAATCCTGGACCAGATCGGCATCGGAGGTGATCGAGGGACCGGGCAGGACCTCTTCCTCGATGATCTCGGCCATGGCAGGCATCGAGGCGATCTTGCGCACGAATTTCACCGCCGCCAGCATCTCCTCGACATCGGCATTGGTGGAGTAGGCATTGGCCGTTATCCTGGGGTAGTCGCGCGGATTGGCCGAGCGGATCATGATCTCGCCACGGCTCGACGGGCGGCAATTGGACAGGCCGATGGAAAAGCCCGGCCATGGGTCCGGCGTCAGGATCGGGCGCTCGCCGCTCTTGGGAATGACGGTCGAGAAG
>NZ_RZQY01000344.1:0-6283 GCF_003998575.1 Mesorhizobium sp. M7A.F.Ca.CA.001.10.2.1
CCGCAATGCCGTCGGTCGGCTGCTGGGACTGGAGATCCGAAAGCAGCCGGGCCGACAGCGTCGGCGACAGATAGCTTTCGCCGGCTGCAACATTGCGCAGGATGTCGGCGAGCCCGCGCGACCCGACGCCTTTGAGGACATAGCCATTCACCCCTGCGTTCAGCGCCTTTGTCACATCGGCGTTGGCCTCCGAAACGGTCAGCATGACGATCTTCTGGGCCGGATGGCTGGCGAGAATGCTTGCCACCGCGGTCAGCCCGCCGCCCGGCATGGAGATATCGAGCAGCAAGATGTCGGGCCGCACCGTCGTGGCGAGGCGTTCGGCATCCTGCGCCGTGGCGCCCTCGCCAACCATCTCGAAGCCTCCGATCTCCGACAGGCTGCGCGTCACACCTTCGCGAAAGAGGGGGTGATCGTCGACAATGGCGATGCGAATGGTCCCAGTCATGCTTGCTCCTCGACCGATAGACGGATCACCAAACGCGTACCTTGCGGCCCGGTCAAGGTTTCGAACTGTCCGCCAATGCTTTCGACCCGCTCCCTGAGGCCGGCGAGGCCGAGACCCTCGACCCGTGCCGCCGGATCGAAACCGGGCCCGCCGTCCGACACTTCGACAAAAAGCCGGCCACCTTTCATCCCCGCACTCACCGCCTGATCCTTGCCCAACCCGTGGCGATAGGCGTTGTTCAGCCCTTCCTGGACGAAACGATAGATGCTGATCTTCTCGGAGGCGCCGGGCTCCGGCAAGTGTCCGGTCAGCGTCAGCGTCACCGACGTTCCCGTCCTCTGCTCGTGTTCCTTGACCGCCAGCCGCAGAATGTCGGTTGCGGCAGCCGTCTCGATCTGCGGCAAAACAAGGCCGGTGCAGATGCCGCGTATTTCGCGCATCGCGTCCTCCAGTGTCTTGCGGATCATTGCGACCTCGGTCGAACGGCTTACGCTCGAATGGCCGTCGCTGGAAAATATCGGGCTGTCCATGCGCAGCGCCGCCAGTGCCACGAGTTGGGCCGGGCCGTCATGGAGGTCGGCGCCGATCCGGCGCAGATATCTTTCGTTGAGCGCGGTGGCGCGGCGGGACGCCCGTTGCACGCGCAGTCGCAAAGCACTGTTTTGCGCCACCAGACCCTGCAGCTCCGAGACCTGGCGGCGCAGTGCCCCACGCTGATCGTCGATGGTGCGGCTGCCGCGCAGGACGATGCCCGACAGGAGCAGGAATGCCGCGAGCGTCGCGCCGGCCACGATCAGCCAGCTCGACCACAGGGCGGACGCCAGGGTGGCCTGGAAATCGTCGGCGATCTCATAAAACTCGGTGACCGCCACCACCTCGCCCGACCAGGGCTCGCGCACGGGATTGTATATCTCCAGCAATGGCAAGCCGGTAGCCTTCTCCTCGCGTTCATCATCATCGAA
This sequence comes from Mesorhizobium sp. M7A.F.Ca.CA.001.10.2.1, assembly GCF_003998575.1. Taxonomy (NCBI): domain Bacteria; kingdom Pseudomonadati; phylum Pseudomonadota; class Alphaproteobacteria; order Hyphomicrobiales; family Phyllobacteriaceae; genus Mesorhizobium; species Mesorhizobium sp. M7A.F.Ca.CA.001.10.2.1. Next base: position 1,411 of record NZ_RZQY01000344.1, read on the forward strand.
TGTATTGAATTCAGCGACGACATTGCCTTCGAAGGCGGAACGCAGATTGTCGCTCGGACCGAAGCGGCGGCCGATCAGGGACGCCTCCTTAGCGTAGAGAACCGTGCCGTCGCGGCGCCAGAGCACGAACGATTGGAGGCGCTTGCCGAGCGCGCCCTGGCCAAGCGTCTCGTCCAGCGCCTGCTTGACGGACTCGCTGAGCTCCTGGTCCTTGCGTAAGTCGGGAAGCAGCGGCGCAATCACGCTGTCGACATAGAGCGCCGTCGTGGCGGCCGAATTGCGGATGACGCCGTCCCGGATCTGCGCCGTCACCCAGGTGCCCACCACCAACATGACGGCCAGCAGGCCAAAGCCGCCGGCAACGACGAATTGCAGGGCAAGGGAAAGCTCGCTCCAGCGCCGCATCAGGTTTTGAAAACTGCGAATCATGAGCCCCTGACCGCCCTTCGAACCGACAGATTGGGCGATGTTAGTACTTTGAGCTTCCGGCTTGCCATTGCCAAGGGCTTCGTTTGGTCGAGGTCGCTTGACGTCCCGGCGCGCTTGGGAAACAACGTCCGCGACGCACGCGGCGGGAGCCGCTCCGAGAGGGGACGAAACGTTGAGTTTTTCGGGATTGCTGCAGCTCGGCTTTTCGACGGTCATTTTCCTGCTGGCGGCGACAGCCGCCAAGCAATGGGGCCTTGCGCCGAGCCTTGGCAAGATAGCGCTGACGCTGGCGCTCTATTCGCTGGGCAATCTGATCATGCTGCGGCTGATCCGCGAATTCGGCATGTCGGTGTCGTTCAGCCTTTCCGCCGTCATCCAGCTGGTCTCCGTGAACGTCGTGGCGCTGGTCTTCTTCGGCGAGCGCGTCAATGCGCTGCAGGCGACCGGCATCATGCTGGCGATCGCAGCGGTGGCGCTGATCACGCTCGGACCCTATCTGCAAGGTCGGCTGTAACGGGCGAATTGCCGATGAAGAACGCCGCGAACGCTTTGCTCAACCGGGTCGAATTCCCGGTGCTGCTGGCCGGCCTGGTCATCGCCGCCGGCCTGTGGGGATTCGAGGAGCTGATGGAGATTGCGCGCGCCACCACGCCGCACGCCTTCGACACCGAGATCCTGCTCGCCTTCCGCCAGGCGGGGCGCCCTGACAGCCCGATCGGCCCGCTGTGGCTGCAAGGGGCGATGCGCGACATCACAAGTCTTGGCAGCGGCAGCGTGTTGGTGCTGATCGTGACGGCGGTAATCGTCTATCTCCTGCTTATCCGCAGGCCGGCGACCGCCCTTTTCATCTTCGTGGCGGTGGCCGGCGGTCAGGTGCTGTCGAGCCTGCTGAAAGCCGGCATCGACCGGCCGCGCCCCGAACTCGTCTCGCATCTCGTCAACGAAACGACGCTGTCTTTTCCGAGCGGCCACGCCATGCTGTCGGCCGTGACCTATCTGACGCTCGGCGCGCTGGCGGCACGCTTCCTGCCCGGTCGAACGACGAAGATCTATGTGCTGTCGCTGGCGGTGCTGACGACGCTGCTGGTCGGCATCAGCCGCATCTATCTTGGCGTCCACTGGCCATCGGATGTGCTTGCCGGCTGGTGCGCCGGCTTCGTCTGGGCGATGCTGTGCTGGCTCGCTGCCCGGGCGTGGCAGCGATGGCGCGGGCAGCGCCTGAACGGCGACAGCGAGACTGGAGACTAGATCAGCCGGTCGATCAGCCCGTGCCCGCAGCCCACCGACAGCAAGGCCGCCCAGGTCATGAAGGTCTTGAAGAATTCAACCGCGTTACCCCCTGCCTAGATGGACACCCTAGGCACAATCCCGGGAAGTATCTGAATGATCGGTCAGCCGCCCCTTTACGCCTCAGACGTTCATCCTAATGCTTGAAACATCACAATGATAGTATTATACCTTATTCCTGCAGACTCAGACGGGGATTCCGGCCGATGATCACTGCCGCGCAGATGCGCGCCGCAAGGGCGCTGGCCGGCATCGATCAGAAGACGCTCGCCGAGCGCGCCGGCGTTTCGCTTCCAACCATCCAGCGCATGGAGGCGAGCGATGGCGTGGTCAGGGGCGTGGTCGACACGCTGATGAAGGTCATCCAGGCTCTCGACGAGGCCGGGGTGGAGCTGATCGGCGAGAACCAGACCAGCGAGCGCGGCGGCCGGGGCGTGCGCCTCAAGGCTGCCGTGCCGCGGGATCCCAAGGCTGAGCCGGCATAAAGTCGCGACGGCGACCGCCGACAGCCCTGCCGACGATCCCGCCGCCTTTCAGGGTGCGAAAGGCAGTCCATGGATCAGACGCAGCGGGCAGTGCATCAACCGGCCCACAGGTCGGCCCATAGGCCGGTAAAACCGACATTTTCCGAATTGTTCACGCCGAAGCTGGTGACGGTCTGGCGCGAGGGCTACACGTTCGCCGACTTCAAGGCGGACGCCATTGCCGGGCTGACGGTCGCCATCGTCGCGCTGCCCTTGTCGATGGCGATCGCCATCGCCTCGGGCGTGACGCCCGAGCGCGGCCTCTACACCTCGATCGTCGGCGGCTTCATCATTTCGGCGCTCGGCGGCAGCCGCTTCCAGATCGGTGGTCCGGCCGGCGCCTTCATCGTGCTGGTGGCCGCGACGGTTGCCCGGGTCGGCATCGATGGACTGCTGTTGGCAACGATGATGGCAGGGGTCTTCCTGCTCGCCATGGGCTATCTCCGCCTCGGCACCTACATCAAGTTCATTCCCTATCCGGTGACGGTCGGCTTCACCGCCGGCATCGCCGTCATCATCTTTTCAGGACAGATCGTCGAACTGTTCGGGTTGAAGCTTGCCGGCAGGGAGCCGGGCCCGCTGGTGCCGAAGTTGATCGCGGTCGGTGAGGCGGCCGGCACCATCAATCTTGCGGCGACCTTCGTGGCGGTGTTGACCATCTTCACCATCGCCGGCCTGAAGCGCTGGCGGCCGACATGGCCTGCCATGCTCATCGCCATCGGGCTGGCATCGCTGGTCGTGGCGCTTCTCTCGCTGCCGGCGGAGACGATAGGCACTCGCTTTGGCGGCATCCCGCGTAGCCTGCAAATGCCCGCTCTGCCGCCGATCAGCCTGGGCAGGATGATTGACGTGCTGCCGGATGCCATTGCCTTTGCCCTGCTCGGCGCGATCGAATCGCTGCTGTCGGCGGTGGTCGCCGACGGGATGACGGGCCGGCGGCATCGTTCCAACTGCGAACTGGTGGCGCAAGGCTTCGCCAACATCGCGTCCGCCCTGTTCGGCGGCATCTGCGCCACCGGCACCATCGCCCGCACCGCGACCAATGTGCGGGCCGGCGCCCACGGACCGGTTTCGGGCATCGTCCACTCCGCCATCCTGCTCGCTTTGATGCTGGTGGCGGCGCCGCTCGCCAGCTACATCCCGCTCGCAGCCCTGGCTGGCGTGCTGGCGGTCGTGTGCTGGAACATGTTCGAGAAGCAGGCCTTCGCCACCTTGCTGCGTGCCTCGCGCGGCGATGCGCTGGTGCTGATGGCGACCTTTCTGCTCGTCATCTTCCGCGATCTCACCGAAGGCATCGTCGTCGGCTTCGTGCTGGGCTCGATCCTGTTCATCGACCGCATGGCCAAGTCGATTGCGGTCGAGGCCGATCAGCCGCTGGTGCAGGAGGATGTCGCCGACAGCGCCAACGCCTACGATGCCAGCGAGGCGACCGACGCCGACACCGTGGTCTACCGCATCTCGGGCGCCTTCTTCTTCGGCGCGGCATCGACCGTCGGCACCGTACTCGACCGCATCGCCGACCAGCGCAGGAACTTCATCCTCGACTGCTCGGCCGTACCGTTCTTCGATTCGACGGCGGCCAACGTCATCGAGGGCGCCGCCCACAAGGCCAGGCGCGCCAGCGTCCGCTTCATCATATCAGGCGCCGCGCCGCAGATCCGGCGCATGCTGATCAACCACGGCGTGAAGCGTCCGCTGGTGACCTATGCAGCGTCGATCGAGGAGGCGCGGGCGCAGCTGAAAGGCAAGATCGAGGTGCGGTAGGGGCCGGGATTTGCCGGCCGGCGGTCGCCTGAACGTCAACTTTTTGATCTCAAGCAAGCGGGGAGCACGCTTTAGGCGAGCGGGCTCACTTTAGTCCCAGATGCAAGGAAAGTCGCTTCGCGGCGGCGTCGAATGCCACCAATCTTCGTGACCTGAACAGGGAAGCCTCCGCCTATCCTGCTTCAGCTTTCACCGTGGTCCTTTGTCCGGACATTTTACTCTTTGCAGCCGCGTTTCAAAAATGAAACCGCAATCATGGTAGAGTTCGCGCACTGATTTGCCAGTAGAAGGCGGGTTTGCCAAATGCGTGACACGTCCCCGCGAAATCGAAGTGATCCTATGCCGACCGCGCCAACACTTGAACTTCGCCGCTATTCACGGCTGAGAAATTTGCGAGAGCGCGCAGAACGCCAAGGTGCTGCATTGCAGTTCTGGGCGCGTACGGCATCGCTCGCCGTGATCTCCTGCTTCTTTTCATTAATCAGCCGCTGGGATGCCTCTCTGCTCTTCGTGCTGGCGGGCCTCATGTTGTTCCAGCTCGTCGGCCTGATCCAGTTTCGCTTTGCGCGCCGTCGCAACGCGCCATGGTGGATCGGTTATCTCGTAGGCACGCTGGACATCGTTCTGTTGACCGTTCTGCTGGTAACGCCCAACCCGTTTTCCCCGGAGGTCGCGCCGGCCGCGATGCAACTGCGCGAAGGCAGCTTCAAATTCCTGTTGATTTTCGTGTGCCTTGGCGCGCTGACCCTTTCGACCCGATTGGCGCTCTATCTCGGAGCGCTCGCAGCCTTGACGTGGACGATCGGGGTGGGATGGGTGATTCTTCATGCGGGAACCGTCCTTCCGGCGACGAACCTCTATTCCTGTCT
>NZ_RZQY01000345.1:0-6254 GCF_003998575.1 Mesorhizobium sp. M7A.F.Ca.CA.001.10.2.1
GTTGAACAGCGCGGCACGCTGATTTCCGCCGACAAAGCTGTGGTCGGTGCGGGCCAAGCGGTTCCTTGACCGGCGCATTGCCGCTAGGGTTCGCTCAGGCAGCTTGAAGCGCGGCGCGTCCGAAAGGGCCATGCGCGCATTTTCGGGCGCAGGCATCAGGAGAACACCATGCAGGGCGTCACCGTCGTCGACCACCCGCTTGTCCAGCACAAGCTGACCATCATGCGCAAGAAGGAAACCTCGACGGCCGGCTTTCGCCGGCTGCTGCGCGAAATCTCGCTGCTGCTCGGATACGAGGTCACCCGCAACCTCGAACTGACGACGACGACCATCGAGACGCCGATGGAAACCATGGAAGCGCCGACGCTTGAGGGCAAGAAGCTGGTCTTTGCCTCCGTGCTGCGCGCCGGCAACGGCTTGCTGGAAGGCCTGCTCGACCTGGTTCCGGCGGCCCGCGTCGCCCATGTCGGTCTCTACCGCGATCACGAAACGCTGGAAGCGGTCGAATATTTCTTCAAGGCGCCGAGCGATCTCGCCGACCGGCTGGTGATCGTCGTCGATCCGATGCTGGCCACCGCCAATTCGGCGATCGCGGCGATCGACAAGCTGAAAGAGCGCGGCGCCACCAACATCCGTTTCCTTTGCCTGCTGGCGGCGCCCGAAGGCATCGAACGCTTTCTCAAGGCGCATCCGGACGTTCCCGTCTTCACCGCTTCGATCGACCGCCAGCTCAACGAGAAGGGCTACATCATGCCCGGCCTCGGCGACGCCGGCGACCGCATGTACGGGACCAAGTAATACCAGGCAAAGTCACCTGGTGCGATTTACCAAACGTTTACGCAAAGGCGCGGTTTTGGCGCGCGTTAAAGCGGCAAACACCATCCGGGTCTAACGATCGGCTGTCACTACGGCGCCGCGCGTCCATTTCGGACGCGCAAAGGACGCTGTAGCATTTTGATTTGCGCGTGAGCCTTTCGGAAATCGATCCCGATTTCCGGGGTCATGCGGCGAGGCCGATCCATGCTGCGCAAACTTCTGATCCTCGCCGTTTTCGCCGGTTCATCGGCATCGATACCGATTGTGTACCAGTCCAATCCGCAACTCGTCGAAAACCTGCTGAGGTCGGCGGTGCCGGGCAAACAAGCGGTCGAAGCCCAACCAGACGTCAATCTGGCATCGGTGCCCAACAAGCCCGCGGCACCGCTGCCGATGGGCCGCAAGGTGGTCGTCGCGGCAGACGAGCGCGGACATTTCTCATCGGCTTTCAAGTTCAACGGGCGCCAGGTCGACGGCATGATCGACACCGGCGCCACGCTGGTCGCCATCAACATGTCGACGGCACGCCGAATCGGCTTGTCGCTGAATGCTTCGGACTTCAGCCACGAGGTCAACACGGCCAACGGCACCATCAAGGCGGCCGTGGCCATGATCGACCGCCTGCAGATCGGCAACATCACGGTCAATGACGTCCAGACCATCGTGCTCGACGACAGGGCGCTGCGCACCAATCTGATCGGCATGAGCTTTCTCAACCGGCTCGACAAATACCAGGTCGAGAACGGCACGCTGCTGCTCGTCCAGTAAGGCTATTCGTTTTCCGCAATTTCCAAGGGAAAGCGCTATGCGCTTTCCCGGGAAAACCGGTCCACCACTTTTCCTGGAATTGCTTCAGCCGCGCGGCAGAATCCGCCGGATGACCGACTTGTCGGCGGGCGGCTTCGAGGCGCCGACCGTATAGGCCGAAAGCACGGTAGCCGCGGCGGCCTCGGCATCGGCCGATGAGCGGGCATGGATCAGCGCCAGCGGCTCGCCGATCCCAACCTCCGCACCGACCGGCAACAACCTGGTGATGCCGACCGCGGGGTCGATCTTGTCGTCCGGCCGCGTGCGCCCACCTCCCAGGCCGACCACGGCGAGCCCGATATCGCGGGTGGCGATGCCGGTGACGAAGCCGTTTGCGGTCGCGTTGACGGCAAATTCGATCGCCGCCGCTGGCAGATACTTTTCCGGTTTCTCGATGAAATCGGCGGGGCCGCCAAGCGCGGCCACCATGCGTGCGAAGGTGGCGGCGGCGCGGCCGCTGGCGAGTGTCTCGGTGGCGCGCCGCATGCCATCCTGGTTGGACGACACCAGCCCGGCCGACTGCAGCATTTCGGCGGCCAGCGCCAGCGTCACGTCCTCGAGCCGACGGTCACGATACCGGCCGGTGAGGAAATCAACGGCGTTGCGCACCTCGACGGCGTTGCCGGCGGCCGACGCCAAGGGCTCGTTCATGCCGGTGATCAACGCCGAAGCCTTTAGTCCGGCGCCGTTGGCGATCTCAACCAGGCTGTTGGCGAGTGCGGTGGCGTCGCGCGATTTTTCCATGAAGGCGCCGTTGCCGACCTTGACGTCGAGCACCAGCGATTGCAGCCCGGCCGCCAGCTTCTTCGACAGGATCGAAGCGGTGATCAGCGGCACCGATTCGACCGTGCCGGAGACGTCGCGGATCGCGTAGAGCCGTCGATCGGCGGGCGCGAGGTCGGCGGTCTGGCCGATGATGGCACAGCCTGTTTCGAGCACCGCCTTGCGAAACAGCGCTACATCGGGCTGGCTGATGTAGCCGGGAATGGCATCCATCTTGTCCAGCGTGCCGCCGGTGTGGCCAAGGCCGCGGCCCGAGATCATCGGTACATAGGCGCCGCAGGCGGCGACGATCGGCGCCAGCATCAGCGAGACATTGTCGCCGACGCCGCCGGTCGAATGCTTGTCGGTGACCGGGCCGGGCAGGTCCGACCAGTCGAGCACATCGCCGGAATCGCGCATCGCCAGCGTGAGCGCCACGGCCTCGTCGCGGTTCATGCCGTTGAAGAACACCGCCATGGCGAAGGCGCCGGCCTGGCCATCGGTGACGGCGCCCGACGTCACGCCCGCGACGAAGCCGGCGATCTCCTCTTCCGACAGCCTGAGGCCATCGCGCTTGCGGCGGATGATTTCCTGGGGAAGCATCAGATCTCCAGCAGTCCGTCGCGGAACACGCGTTGCAGGATCGTCGCCAGCCGCGCGCCACCGACCGGGGCCATGTCCTTGGTCTCCTGGTGCGAAAGCTCGGCCCCGGTCATGCCGGCGGCCAGATTGGTGATGACCGAACAGGCGGCGACGCGCAGTCCTAGGAAGCGGGCGAGAATGACCTCCGGTACGGTCGACATGCCGACCGCATTGGCGCCCATGATGCGCGCCATGCGGATCTCGGCCGGCGTTTCGAAGCATGGACCGGAGAACCACATATAGACGCCCTTGTGCAGGGTGGTGCCGGTCGCATTTGCCGCCCGTTCGATGGCCTGGCGGATGCCGGCATCATAGGCTTCAGTCAGGCCGACGAAACGCCGGTCGCTTGGTTCGCCGATCAGCGGATTGGTGCCCGAGAAATTGATGTGGTCCGATATCAGCATTACCGAGCCAGGCGGCATGTCCGGATCGACCGAGCCGGCGGCATTGGTGAGGATCAGTTTCGTGATGCCGATGCCGGCAAGCACTTCCAGCACCGGCCGCATCGCCGCGGCGTTGCCGTGCTCGTAGTAATGGGCGCGGCCCGACAGCATCAGCACCGGCACGCCGGCAAACAGCCCTGCCACCACTTCGCCGGCGTGCCCGGTGACACCGCTTCTGGGAAAACCGGGCAGGTCGGCATAGGAGATGCGGATCGGGTCCTCGATCTGGTCGACCAGACCGCCGAGGCCCGAACCGAGCACCAGGGCCGTGGCCGGCGCCAGGCCGTCCAGCCTTTCGACGAGATGATCCAGGGTTTTTTCCGTCATCGCTGCCAGCTGTTCATTTGAGCCCGTTGTTCATTTCAAAATATCGCCGCGGAAACCGTAAGGCAGCATGTCGCCCATGGTCACGGTCTCGGCCACACCTGCATTGTCGCAGAGATAGAGCTTTGTTTCCGGCCGGCAGAATTCGGCCAGCCGCTGCCGGCAGCCGCCGCAAGGCGAGCATTTCGCCATGCGTTCGGCGATGACGGCGATTTCCACGATCTTGCCGCCGCCGCCCATGATGTAGTGGCCGAGCGCCGTGGTCTCGGCGCACCAGCCTTCCGGATAGGAGGCGACTTCGATGTTGGCGCCGGTAAAGACGCGCCCGTCCTCGGTGCGCAAGGCAGCGCCGACCGGAAACTTAGAATAGGGCGCGTAGGCCTTGGCCATGGCGGCCTTGGCGGCCTCGAACAGATCATGCGACATTCAGGTGTTCTCTCCGATGATCGTGTTCAAAACCCGGCGCAAAGCCGACCTGCCGCTCAACGTTCCTTGACATAAGGTACGCCGCCGGCGCGTGGCGGGATTGCCTTGCCGATGAAGCCGGCGAGCAGGATGACGGTGAGGATGTAGGGCAGCGCCTGCATGAACTGCGCAGGCACCTTGCCGATGATGGGCAGCGGTGATCCCTGCAGGCGGATCGACGCCGCGTCCAGGAAGCCGAACAGAAGGCAGGCGAACATGGCGTTGACCGGCTTCCACTTGGCAAAGATCAAGGCTGCCAGCGCGATATAGCCCTTGCCGGCGGTCATGTCCTTCACGAAGCCGCCATTTTGCACCATCGACAGGTAGGCGCCGGCAATGCCGGTGAGGATGCCGGTGCAGATCAGCGCCCTGTAGCGCAGCCAGGCGACCGATATGCCGGCAGTATCGACGGCGGCCGGGTTCTCGCCTACGGCGCGCAGCCTGAGGCCAAAACGGGTGCGAAACAGCACCCACCAGGTGAACGGCACCATCAGGAAGGCAAGATAGACCAGGATCGAGTGGCCCGACAGGAGCTCGGCATAGATCGGTCCGATGATCGGAACGCCGCGGATGGCCTCGGCGCCCGGCAAGGTGATGGCCTCGAAGCGCTCGCCCGGTTGCAGCGCCGGCGTGCGCCCGCCCTGCTGGAACCAGGCCTGGCCGAGGATGATGGTCGAGCCGGCGGCGATGAAATTGATCGCCACGCCGGAGACGATCTGGTTGCCGCGATGGGTGATCGAGGCAAAACCGTGGATCATGGCAAAGGCGACCGAGATCAGGATCGCCATGCCGAGGCCGAGAAAGGCCGAATGGAACACGGAAGCGGCGGCCGCACCGGCGAAGGCGCCGACCAGCATCTTGCCTTCGAGACCGATGTCGAAGATGCCGGCGCGTTCCGAATAGAGGCCGGCGAGGCAGGCAAGCAGCAGCGGCACCGAAAGGCGGATGGTGGAGTCCAGTGTCTGGATGATCGCGTTGAACACATCCATCTCAGGCACCTTTCCCCTTGACCGCTTCCATGCCCACCGATCGCGGACTGAACGAGGCGAACAGCGCCTGGATGTAGGGCCGGAACATGTGCTCGAGGGCACCGGCAAACAGGATCACCAGGCCTTGAATGATGACGATCATGTCGCGGCTGATCGCCGGCATCTCGAAGGCGAGTTCGGCGCCGCCCTGGTAGAGCATGCCGAACAGGATCGCCGCCAGCACGATGCCGACAGGGTGCAGGCGGCCCATCAGCGCCACGGCGATGCCGACGAAGCCGGCGCCGGAAACGAAGTCGATGGCGACATTGTGCTGATCGCCCATCACCGGATTGAGTGCCATCATGCCGGCCAGCCCGCCCGAGATCATCATGGCGGTGATGATGATGCGGGTTTCGGAGATGCCGGCATAGCGTGCCGCTTTCGGGCTGTGACCGTAGGTGCGCATTTCATAGCCGAGCTTGGTGCGCCAGATCAGCAGCCAGACCAGGAAGGCCATGACCAGCGCCAGCAGGAAGGTGACATTGAGCGGCGCCGAACGGATCTTGGCGCCGAACAGCTCGATGATCCAGTTGAGCTTGGGCAATTCCGCGCCGGCGAGGAAGTTACGCGTCTGCGGCGCTTGCGAGGCGGCTGGCTTCAACGGGCCGACCAGCAGGTAAACCATGATCGAGGCGGCGATGAAGTTGAACATGATGGTGGTGATGACGATGTGCGAGCCACGCTTGGCCTGCAGATAGGCCGGGATGAGCGCCCACAATGCGCCGACCGTCGCCGCAGCAATGATCGCCAGCGGGAAGGTCAGCCACCATGGCAGTGTGCTGTCGAAGCTCAGGCAGACGATGGCGATGCCGAGGCCGGCGATGTAGGCCTGCCCTTCGGTGCCGATGTTGAACAGGCCGCAATGCGCGGCCACCGCCACCGAAAGCCCGGTGAAGATGAAGGTGGTCGCATAAAAGAGGGTGAAGGCGATGCCTGTGCCTTTGCCGAAGGCGCCCTCGACCAGGAT
>NZ_RZQY01000346.1:0-6225 GCF_003998575.1 Mesorhizobium sp. M7A.F.Ca.CA.001.10.2.1
GGACAGAGGGGGGCAACGCTTGATACCAACCTTCGGCTCTTACCATCTCGCCAATGTTCGCCTTCATCGCTCACTGGCACCAGGCCTTTCCGCGCCCTTCGATGCTGACGGCTTCGGGCTTGCCGACATCGCTGTGGCCGACGGGAAGATTTCCAGCATCACCGCGCATGGCCGATCCGCCGATGCGATTGACCTCGCCGGCCGTATAATCCTCCCATGCTTCGTCGACTGCCACACGCATATCGACAAAGGCCATATCTGGCCGCGGAAACCAAATCCCGATGGCACCTTCATGGGCGCGCTGAATGCCGCCGGAGCCGATCGCGTGGCACGCTGGAGCGCCGAGGATTTGGCGCGGCGGATGGATTTTTCACTGCGCTGCGCCTACGCCCATGGCACCCGGGCGCTGCGCACCCACATCGACAGCGTCGCGCCGCAGGAGGAGATCTCCTGGCCAGTGTTCGAGACGATGCGCGAGGCATGGTGCGGCCGTATCGAATTGCAGGGCGCCTGTTTGCTCGGCATCGAAGGCGTGCGCGACAAAAAGTGGTTCGACAGACTGGCAAAAAGGGTTGCCGCGGCAAAGGGCGTGCTCGGTGTCGTCACCTATATGGTGCCGGACCTCGAAGAACTGCTCGACCATGTCTTCGCGCAAGCGATCAAGCATGGCCTCGATCTCGATTTCCATGCCGACGAGACCGATGATATCTCCGCCATATCGTTGAAGAAGATCGCCGAGGCCGCTCTCTGGAACGGTTTCGAAGGAAAGATCCTCGTCGGCCATTGCTGCTCGCTCGCGCGCCAGCCGGACCTCGATGTGCTCGATACGCTGGACAAAGTGGCGAAGGCCGGGCTCGCCGTCGTCTCGCTGCCGATGTGCAATCTCTATCTGCAGGACCGGCGCGGCGACCAAACCACGCCGCGCTGGCGCGGTGTGACGCTGCTGCACGAGATGAAGGCGAGGGGCATTCCGGTGGCAGTCGCTTCCGACAACACGCGTGATCCCTTCTACGCCTATGGCGATCTCGACATGCTGGAGGTCTACCGCATGGCGACGCGCATCCTGCATTTGGACCATCCGGTCGCCGACTGGCCGCAAGCGGTCACCGCGACGCCGGCCAAGGTGATGCGGCTTGATGGCTTCGGCACGCTTGCCGCCGGCGGCGATGCCGATTTCATCCTGTTCAAAGGCCGAAGCTGGACGGAATTGCTCTCGCGACCCGAATCGGATCGCATCGTGGTGCGCGGCGGCAAGGCGATCGACCGGCAATTGCCCGACTATGCCGAACTCGACGAACTGATGGTGGGATAATGGACGTTTCGGCGCTCAAACGCGATCTCGAAGGCCTGAAGGTCGACGACAATCCGGCCATCGTCCAGCAGAAGAGCCGCGATTTCTACTGGTACAGCCCGGTGTTGAAGCAGCAGTTGGACCATGTCACCGGCGACCTGATCGTGACGCCGAAGAACGAGGCCGAACTGATCCGCGTGCTTGCCGCCTGTCACCGCCATGGCGTGCCGGTGACGCCGCGCGGCAGCGGCACCGGCAATTACGGCCAGGCGATGCCGCTCTCCGGCGGCGTCGTGCTCAACCTTGCCGAGATGAACGAGATCAAGTCGATCGCGCCAGGTCGCGTGGTGACCGGGCCGGGGGCCATCCTGGCCGATATCGACAAGGCAACGCGGGCGCATTCCGGGCAGGAACTGCGGCTGTCGCCGTCCACCTACAACACCGCTTCGATCGGCGGCTTCATCGCCGGCGGTTCGGGCGGCGTCGGTTCGATCAATTTCGGCGGCCTGCGCGATTTCGGCAATGTGCTGCGCCTGCGTGTGGTGACGATGGAGGCCGAACCGAAAGCGCTCGAACTCACCGGCGAGGATCTGCACAAGGTCACCCACGCCTATGGCACCAACGGCATCATATCGGAGGTCGAGATGCCGCTGACCGCGGCCTATGAATGGATCGATGTCATCGTTGGCTTCGACGCTTTCATGGATGTCGCCCGGTATGGCAATGCGCTGGCATGTCAGGACGGTATCCTGACCAAGCTGATCACGCCGATAGCCGCACCCGTGCCGCAACTCTATTTCAAGCGGCACCAGAAGTTCCTCCGGGAAGGGCAAAGCATCTGCGTCGTCATGGTGGCGCGGCACGGGCTGGACGCTTTCCTTGCCTTCACCCGCCGTGCCGGTGGCGAGGTGATCTACAATGCGGCCACGGCGACGCCGGACGAGAAAAAGGGCCTGCCGCCGGCCTATGAATTGGCCTGGAACCACACCACGCTGAGGGCGCTGCGCGTCGATCCTTCGATTACCTATCTGCAGTCGCTCTATCCCTTTCCCAACCAGCTGGCGCTGGTCGAGAAGATGGATGCGATGTTTCCCGGCGAGGTGTTCTCGCATCTGGAGTTCGTACGGCTGGACGGCAACATCACCTGCTTCGGCCTGCCGCTGGTCAAGTTCACCACCGAGGCGCGGCTCGACGAGATCGTGCGTCTGCATGAAGCGAATGGCTGCCCGATCTTCAACCCGCATCGCTACACGCTGGAAGAGGGCGGCATGAAGCAGACCGACGCGGTGCAGCTTGCCTTCAAGCGCGAAACCGATCCGCAAGGCCTGCTCAACCCCGGCAAGATGATCGCCTGGGAGAACCCGGACTATGACTACCGGTCGGGCCGGACATTCCTTTTCAAGGGGCTGCAGAGGGCAAGCTGATGACCAGCGTGTGGCGCTGCACCCCCCTCTGGCCTGCCGGCCATCTCCCCCTCAAGGGGGGAGATCAGACTGCCGCGCTGCTTTCGCTAACCATCAACGTCGCAGATAGGCAGCAACGCGGAAACCGCCAATCTTCCCCCTTGAGGGGGAGATGCCCGGCAGGGCAGAGGGGGGTGCCTCGCGCTGACCTGCAGGATGTCCTCCGATGAACATCCTCGTCCTTTACGCCCATCCGGTCGAGACCAGCTTCAATGCCGGCCTGCACCGCATGATCGTAGAGCGGCTGACAGCGGCGGGCCATGCGGTGGACGACTGCGATCTCTACGCGGAGGATTTCGATCCGCGGATGACGCGCCAGGAAAGACTGGACTACCACAGCCAACGCGGCGCCGCTGACGCTGCCGCGCCTTATGTCGAACGCCTGCTGCGCGCCGATGCGCTGGTGCTTTCCTATCCGGTCTGGAACTATGGCTTTCCAGCGATCCTGAAAGGCTTTTTCGATCGCGTCTTCCTGCCCGGCGTGTCGTTCAAACTGGTCGATGGCAAGGCGCAGCCGTCTCTGCACAACATACGCAAGGTTGCAGCGGTGACCACCTATGGCGGCAGCCGGTTCCGCGCCATGCTGATGGGCGATCCGCCACGCAAGCTGATCAAGCGCATGCTGCGCGCCACCGTAAAACCGGGCGCGCCGGTGAGCTATCTCGCGTACTACGCGATGAACCTGTCTACCGACCAAACGCGCAAGGCCTTCATGACCAAGGTCGCGGCCAGCATGGATGCCTTCTGATGCGCGCGCTGGTGGTTTACTGCCATCCGGTGCCCGAGAGCTTTTGCGCGGCCATCCGCGACACCGCCGTGGACGTGCTGACGCGACGAGGCTGGGAGGTGCGGCTGCTCGACCTCTATGCGGAGAAATTCGACCCGGTGATGGGCTGCGATGAGCGGCGCTCCTACAATGACCAGGCGCCGCAGGACCCGGCACTGAAGCCGCACTTCGAACTGCTCAACTGGGCCGAGGCGATCCTGTTCGTCTATCCGACATGGTGGTACGGGCTGCCAGCGATGCTGAAGGGCTGGCTCGACCGGGTGTGGGCGACGGACGTCGCCTTCAAGCTGCCGGCCGGCAAGGGACGGATCAAGTCGCTGATGACGCATGTGACCAAGGTCGGCGTCATCACAACCTGCGGCGCGCCGACCTGGTGGAGCGTCGTCGTCGGCCAGCCGGGACGCAAGACCCTGCTGCGCGGCATGCGGGCGCTGTGCGCGACGCGCTGCCGGACGTTTTTCCTGGCGCACTATCTGATGGATGCCTCGACGCCGGCAACGCGGGCGGCGTTTCTGGCGAAGGTGCGGGCGAAGTTGGAGCGGTTTTGAGGGAATTGGCGTCCTTCTCCCCGCTCCACGGGGAGAAGATGCCTGCAGGCAGATGAGGGGCAGCACGAACATTGCAGAGGTTGGCGCCGCCCCTCATCCGGCCCTTCGGGCCACCTTCTCCCCGTAAACGGGGCGAAGGAAGAGGGGTGCTACATCCTTGTCCGTTCTGACTTCGGATCATACATCGGCTTCAGCGACGCTTCCGCCGCAAAGCGCTCGCCGGCGATCTCGATCTCGTAGGTTGAGGCCAGCACATCCGCCTCGCTCTCGCCCTTGCAAGGCACATAGCCCAGCCCAACGGCGCCGCCGAGATGATGGCCGTAATTGCCTGAAGTGATCGGGCCGACGATCTTGCCGTCGCGCAGGATCGCCTCGTTGTGGAAGAGCAGGGGCTCTGGATCCTTCAGACGGAACTGAACGAGCCGGCGTGACAGGCCGGCTTCCTTCTTGCGCAGCACGGCTTCGCGGCCGATGAAGTCGCCCTTGGCGGTCTTCACCGCGAAGCCAAGGCCGGCTTCCAGCACATTGTCTTCATCGGTGATGTCGTGGCCGAAATGCCTGAAGGCCTTTTCGATGCGGCAGGAATCCAGCGTGTGCAGGCCGCAGAGTTTCAGGCCGACATCCGCACCTGCCTCCTCGATCGCCTCGAAGACATGAGCCGCCTGGTCGGTCGAGACATAGAGTTCCCAGCCGAGTTCGCCGACATAGGTGACGCGATGCGCGCGGGCCAGGCCCATGCCGATCTCGATCTCCTGGAACGTGCCGAACGGATTTTTATCATTGGAAAAATCGTTGGGGCTGACCTTCTGGATCAGCTTTCTCGCGTCCGGGCCCATCAGGCAGAGCACGCTTTCGGCCGCCGTCACGTCGGTGATGACGACGAACTCGTCGGCGACGTGCTTGCGCAACCAAGCCAGGTCGCGCTGCAGCGTGGCGCCGGGGACGACGAGGAAGAAAGCCGTTTCCGACAGCCGCGAGACCGTCAGGTCGCTCTCGATGCCGCCGCGCTGGTTGAGCATCTGGGTGTAGACGATCTTGCCCGGGGCGACGTCCATGTCGTTGGCGCATAGTCTTTGCAGGAAGTGCCGAGCGTCGCGGCCCTCGACACGGATCTTGCCGAACGAGGTCATGTCGAACAGGCCGACGCCATTCCTGACCGCGAGGTGTTCTTCGCGCTGGTTGTCGAACCAGTTCTGGCGCTTCCAGGAATAGCGGTATTCGCGCTCCTGGCCCTCGCGTGCGAACCAATTGGCGCGCTCCCAACCGGCGACTTCGCCGAAAACGGCGCCGCGCGCCTTCAGATGCTCGTGCAGCGGCGAACGCCTGACATTCCTCGAGGTCGCCATCTGGCGGTAGGGGAAATGGTCGGCATAGAGCAGGCCGAGCGTTTCGGAGACGCGCTCCTTGAGGTAGCGGCGGTTCTTCTGGAACGGCTGTGCGCGGCGGATGTCGACTTCCCACAGGTCGAAGGGGGCTTCGCCATCGTTGATCCACTGCGCCAGCGCCATGCCGGCGCCTCCGGATGAGACGATGCCGATCGAATTGTAGCCGGTCGCCATCCAGTAGCCGGCCAGTTCCGGCGCCTCGCCGAGATAGTAGCGGTCGTCGGGCGTAAAACTCTCAGGACCATTGAAGAAGGTGTGGATGCCGGCGGTCGCCAGCATCGGCATGCGGTTGACGCCCATTTCGAGGATCGGCTCGAAATGCTCCATGTCCTCAGGCAGTTGGTCGAAGCAGAAATCCTCGCTTATGCCGTCCATGCCCCACGGCTTGGCCACCGGCTCGAAGGCGCCCAGCATCATCTTGCCGGCGTCTTCCTTGTAGTAGGCGCACTCATCGGGCACGCGCAGCACCGGCAGACGGGTGAGGCCGGGGATCGGTTCGGTGACGAGGTAAAAATGCTCGCAGGCGTGCAGCGGTATGGTGACGCCGTTCTGCGCTCCCAGTTCGCGGGCCCACATGCCGGCGCAGTTGACGACGATGTCGGCCTCGATCGTGCCTTGCTCTTCGCCTTGCGCCCAGGACACGCCGGTGACGCGGCCGGCCTTGCTGTGGACCTTGGTGACCTTGACATTCTCGACGATGGTGGCGCCGCGCTGGCGCGCGCCCTTGGCCAGGGCCATGGCGATATTGGCG
>NZ_RZQY01000347.1:0-6187 GCF_003998575.1 Mesorhizobium sp. M7A.F.Ca.CA.001.10.2.1
CATGTCGACATAGACCTCGTTCTGGGCGTCAAAACCCTGATTGTGGTCCTTGCTGTCGGTGAGCTTGCCGACGACGATGGAGCCCTCGACGCCGGAATTCTCGGCGATCTGGCGGATCGGCGCTTCAAGCGCTCGCAGCACGATCGTGATACCGGCCGTGACATCGGCATTGGCGCCGGTCAGGCCGCCAAGCACCGAGCGGGCACGCAGCAGAGCCACGCCGCCGCCGGGCACGATGCCTTCCTCGACCGCCGCGCGGGTGGCGTTCAGCGCATCGTCGATGCGGTCCTTCTTTTCCTTGACTTCCGACTCGGTGACGCCGCCGACGCGGATGACGGCTACGCCGCCGGAGAGCTTGGCCAGCCGCTCCTGCAGCTTTTCCTTGTCGTAGTCGGAGGTCGTCTCCTCGATCTGGCCCTTGATCTGGGCGACGCGCGCCTGGATGGTCGCCTTGGTGCCGGCCCCGTCGATGATCGTGGTGGTGTCCTTCTCGATCAGCACACGCTTGGCGCGGCCGAGCATCTCGATGGTGACGTTTTCGAGCTTGATGCCGAGGTCTTCCGAGATCATCTGGCCTGATGTCAGCACGGCGATGTCTTCCAGCATTGCCTTGCGGCGATCGCCGAAGCCCGGCGCCTTGACGGCCGCGACCTTGAGGCCGCCGCGCAGCTTGTTGACGACCAGCGTCGCCAGAGCCTCGCCCTCGACGTCCTCGGAGATGATCAGCAGCGGCCTGCCGCTCTGCACCACCGCTTCAAGGATCGGCAGCATCGCCTGCAGATTGCCGAGCTTCTTCTCGTGGATGAGGATGTAGGGCTCTTCCAACTCGACGCGCATCTTGTCGGCATTGGTGACGAAATAGGGCGAGAGATAACCGCGGTCGAACTGCATGCCTTCGACGACGTCGAGTTCGGTCTCGGCCGTCTTGGCTTCCTCGACGGTGATGACGCCGTCATTGCCGACCTTGTCCATCGCCTTGGCGATCATCTCGCCGACGCTGGCATCGCCATTGGCGGCGATGGTGCCGACCTGTGCGATCTCGGCCGACGACTTGACCTTCTTGGCGCGCGCCTGGATTTCCTTGACCACGGCGGAAACCGCCTGGTCGATGCCGCGCTTCAAATCCATGGGGTTCATGCCGGCGGCGACCAGCTTGGCGCCTTCGCGCAGGATCGAGGCGGCCAGCACCGTGGCGGTGGTGGTGCCGTCACCGGCGAGGTCGTTGGTCTTCGAGGCCACTTCGCGCACCATCTGGGCGCCCATGTTCTCGAACTTGTCGGCAAGCTCGATTTCCTTGGCGACGGTGACGCCGTCCTTGGTGATGCGCGGCGCGCCATAGGCCTTGTCGATGATGACGTTGCGGCCCTTGGGGCCGAGCGTGACCTTCACCGCATTGGTGAGGATCTCGACGCCGCGCAGCATGCGGTCGCGCGCGTCGGTGGAGAATTTGATTTCCTTGGCAGACATGATTTTTATCCAGTTCGTTCGGAGAAAATGAGGTCAGGCAGCTTTCTTGGCGGCCACGGTCTTGTCGGTTGCGGCCGTCTCGCTCTTGTCGATAACGCCCATGATGTCGGCTTCCTTCATGATCAGAAGGTCCTCGCCGTCGATCTTGACCTCGGTGCCCGACCATTTGCCGAACAGGATGAAGTCGCCGGCCTTGACGTCGAGCGGAACAAGCGTGCCGTTTTCGTCGCGTGCGCCAGGGCCGACGGCGATGACTTCGCCCTCCTGCGGCTTTTCCTTGGCAGTGTCGGGGATGATGATCCCGCCCTTGGATTTGATATCGCCTTCGGCGCGACGAATGACGACGCGGTCGTGGAGTGGCCGAAATTTCATGGGAACTTTCTTTCTGGGGCCGGCACAGGCGGCCACGCCCCTCCTCTATAGACGCGTTGGCACTCGATAGATAGGAGTGCCAAAAATTATTCGCGGGCCAAATTAAATATTCAAAAGTATTATTTCAGCTGGCCGTTTCGTGATATCCGCAGAATGTCAAATAATTCAAAAGATTGAATTTTGCCGATCGAGTGCCTATTTATCGGACAAGTTCACTTTCACGATTTCAGGCACAAGGGAGATTTCTTCGATGGCCGAAGGCAATCAGACGATCATGGAAAAAGCTGAAGCCCGCTTTGTCGACAAGCAGAAGAAGACAGCGGAGAAAAACAAGGCGACCGCCGAATATATGTCCGAGGCAAGAGCCAGGGAGATCAAGACGGCAAGGCTGAGGGAGCTTCGGCTGGCCAAGGAAGAGGCCGATCGTGTCGCCGAGGCCCTCAATCCTACGCCGAAGAAGAAGCGGGCGACCAAGAAAGCCACGGAGGCCAAGACATGAGCCTCACCTTCCCCAACCCCAGCCGCAGCTATGACGAAGCGGGCCAGCGCATTCGTTTCGTCGGCCATGACGGCATGTTCCAGATCTCATTTTCCGTCGCTGCCGACGCCATGGCCAAGATGCGGCCGGGCACTGCTGCCGATGAAGCCGGTTATCTCCAGACATTCGACACCGAGAGCAGCGCCATCCGCGAGGTGGCGTCGAAGGCCTACGACCGCACCCGCAAGAGCATGTATGTGCTGACGGCGGCCGATTTCGGCTGAAATGGCGGCGAGTTGGCGCTGACCGCGATCAGGTCTTGCGCTCGGCCCTTTCGCGGCGTTTAACGTCGCGGACATTCATCTGCACGACCATGTCCTCGGCCTCGCGCGGCCCCATCCCGACCATCACCTTTTGCCGGACAACCGCAGGCTGGCCGGTGAAGACATCGATGATGCTCCAACTCTGGGGAAGCTCCATGCGCACCGTGTAGCGGTTGGCCATGCCGGTCAGCCTCGCATCGTGAAAAACACGGCGCCCAGGATCAGCACCGTCCAGGCGACGACCGACAGTTTCAGCACCATGCCGCCATGCGCAGCCAGAAGCTTCCGCAGGTGCGGCACACCTGCCGGCGAGATTGGTGCCGCCGCCAAGGCGACAGGGGTCTTGAGGCCAAGTTTTCCAAAAACGGGCAGCAGCGACGGTTCACGCACGAAAGGCCTCGAATGTCAGGAAAAAGCGAAGCAACAACGCTCGCCTCCCTTCCATAGCACTCTTTTCGCGAGCGCCTGCATGCCAAATTCAAGACAGGACTGCTTTGACGGCCGGTCCGTACTGCCTTCGCAACACACAATCTATTCGCGGGAACTGACTGCGCTCGGGGCAGATTGGGACGCGAAATTTTGGAGGCCTCGCCTCGGGATCGAACCGAGGCTTCAGAGATTTGCCGTCTCCAGCGTAGCCGCTCCGCCACGAGGCCATGGCTGTCGAAGTAGCGGCCAAATATTTACGGAAAGGTTAATCCCGAGGGATTGTTCAGAATTTTCGGCATCGAGTTTCAGAGCGTTCGTCAGCCAACCTTGCCGGGCCTCGCTTCCGGCGCAGAGTTGCGATCCTTCACGCCCAAGCGGCAGCCCCGCCCCGTGTCGACCGAGGGCCTCCAGCACTGCGATTGACGTTTCTCCCCTACGCGCTTCCGAGGCTGCTTTTACCCCGCGTTGCATTTCGGAGGAGAGGAGCGGAGGCCAACCAACTTTTCCCCTTGAACAGCGATTCGATCTGGCTTAGCTTCATCTGAGAAAAGGTTTTCCCAAGCAATCGTCGTTGGGCTCGGCCACCTGCCGGGCCTCATCCGGCTCGGTAAGAGAAAACCTTTTCCCAACCAAGGATCTCGGCGCGATGCCATCGGACGATCTGCCTGTTCCAGTCTTTTCCAAGCCAGTCACCTTGCGTGACGTGGCCGCCCAGGCCGGAGTCAGTGTCGCCACCGCATCCAAGGCGCTCAATGGCCAGGGCCGGATGACAGCCGAGACGCGCGAACGCATTCGCGAGACCGCCCGGCGGCTCGGTTTCCGGCCCAACAGCCTGGCGCAAAGCCTGCTCCGGCGGCGCAGCTTCACCGTCGGCCTGCTCACCAACGATACCTATGGCCGCTTCTCGCTGCCGTTGATGTCGGGCATTTCGGACGCGCTGGTCGACAATGGCGTCTCGGTGTTCCTGTGCAATGTCGAGGAGGATCCGCGGCTGGGCCAGATGCATGTCGACGCCATGCTCGACAAGCGCGTTGACGGCATCATCGCCACCGGCAAGCGCATCGATCGCCATCTGCCCGTCGACCTCTCCAATCTGCGCGTCCCGGTGATCTATGCCTTCACGCAGCCAGATCCCGACGCCGTCGCCTTCGTCTCGGACGATGTTGGCGGCGCCCGGCTGGCCGTCGAGCATTTCTGCCGGCTGGGCCGCAAGCGCATCGCCCATGTCACCGGGCCGGCGAGCTTTGCCGTGGTGCACGCGCGCGTCCAGGCTTACCGCGACGTGCTGGTCGAAAACGGCCTGACGGTCAGCGAGCCGCTGCTCGGCTCCTGGTCGGAAGCCTGGGGTCACCAGGCGGTTGCGCAACTGTTCGACGGCAAAAGCGAAAGGCCGGACGCGGTCTTCTGCGGCAACGACCAGATCGCGCGCGGCGTCATCGATGCGCTGCGCGAACGCGGCCTCGACGTCCCCAGTGATGTCGGCGTCATCGGTTTCGACAATTGGGAGATCGTGGCCGAGGCGACGCGCCCACCGCTGACCTCTGTCGACATGAACCTTGTCGCGCTCGGGCGCGAGGCCGGGTTGACCCTGCTTTCGCTGGTCGGCGGCAAGCCCGCCGCGCCAGGCATTCGAAAACTGCCGTGCCGGCTGGTGGTGCGGCAGTCATGCGGCCATCCGCCGGGTGGCTGAAAACGAAGCGCCGCGCAATCGGCGCCAAGCCGCGGACCGCGGCCAACCTTGGAGGAGGAGAACATGAGGAACCTGATTGCCAAACTGACCCTGGCCGCTGCCGTTCTGGGTGGCAGTCTCGGCACTGCCGCCGCCGAGACGGCCAACATCTGGGTGCGCGTCGACGGCTCGAATTTCATGCCGAGGATCGTCGATGCCTACAACAAGGCGCACACCAACCAGGTCAAACTCGACATCATTCCCAATGCCGAGATCATCCCGAAATACGGCGCCGCGGCCGCCGGCGGCACGGCGCCCGACGCGCTGTCGCTCGATTTGATCTACACGCCCTCCTTCGCCGCAGCCGGCCAATTGGAGGACATTACCGACTGGGCAAAGTCCCTGCCCTATTTTGCCAGCCTGTCGCCGGCGCATGTGAAGACCGGCACCTACAAGGATCACATCTATGGCCTGCCCTTCTCTGCCGACGCCTCGGTGCTGATCTGGAACAAGAAGCTGTTCAAGCAGGCCGGCCTCGACCCCGAAAAAGGACCTGCCAACTGGGCCGAGATCGCGGCCGATGCCGAGAAGGTCAACGCGCTCGGCGGCAACATCAAGGGCTTCTACTTCTCCGGCAATTGCGGCGGCTGCAACATCTTCACCTTCACACCCCTGATCTGGGCGTCGGGCGGCGACATCCTGAGCGAAGACGGCTCGAAGGCGACGCTGGACAGCCCGCAACTGCGCGGCGCCATCGATCTCTACCGCTCGATGGTCAAGAAGGACCTGGTGCCGGCGGGCGCGCAGACCGATACCGGCGCCAACTTCTTTGCGGCATTTGCCGCCGGCAATATCGGCATCTCGCCGTCCGGCGCCTTCGCCATCGGCGCGCTCAACACCCAGTATCCCGATATCGACTACGGCGTCACCTTCCTGCCGGGCAAGGACAGCGGCTGGTCGTCCTTTGCCGGCGGCGACAATTTCGTCGTCACCAAGGGCACCACGAAACTGCCCGTGGTGAAGGAGTTCCTCGACTTCGCCTATTCGCTTGAAGGCCAGACCATCCTTGCCAAATACGGCAGCCTGCCGGTGCGCGGCGACATCGCCAAGGAGGCGCTGAAGGATCTCGATCCGCGCTACCAGGTCGCCGCCGAGGCCATGACCAAGGGCAAGACGCCCTATTCGGTGGTGTTCAACGACCTGATCAACTCCGCCAACGGGCCGTGGACGCAGATGATCAACGAGGTCTTCTTCGGCGACGATGTCGACGGCGCCATAGCCAACGCACAAGAGACGATGCAATCGATCATCGACCAGGCGCCGCAGAAATAGCCCAACCTCACCTCCCCCTTGAGGGGAGGTCGGACCGCAGGTCCGGGTGGGGTCGACACCGCAGTGCTCGACGTTTCTTGATGTCGGCGCGCTCCGCAGAGGACCCCACCCCCGGTC